>CAYQFJ010000001.1:0-29998 GCA_964416715.1 uncultured Actinotalea sp.
ATGCCGGCGTCGGCGAGCAACCGTGCCTCGTCCGCCTCGCCGAACCGCGCGACCACCTGGGGGTCGAAGTCCGCGAACGCGGTGCGGAACGCCGGTCGCTTGCGCAGGATGGTCGCCCAGGACAGCCCGGACTGGAACGCCTCGAGACTGATCCGCTCGAAGAGTCCGCGCTCGTCGCGCACCGGCATCCCCCACTCGGTGTCGTAGTACTCGCGCAGCAGGGGGTCGCTCGCGGCCCAGGCCGGCCGGGCCAGGCCGTCCTCGCCGACCACGAGACCGTCGGCCCCGGCAGTCGGTTCGCTCACGCCGCCTGCTCCAGCTGCAGCAGCGTCATCTTGGCCTCGATCCCACCGAGGTACCCGCCGAGCCCTCCGCCGGTACGCAGCACACGGTGGCACGGCACGACGACGGGCAGCGGGTTGGTCGCGCAGGCGGAGCCGACCGCACGCACCGCCTTGGGGCTGCCCACCTGCTCGGCCACCTGCTGGTAGGTGAGCGTCCGGCCGTAACCGATCGAGGGCAGGAACCGCTGCACCACACCGCGGAACCCGCTGGACAGCGAGCGGTCCAGCGGCAGCTCGAACGCCGTACGACGGCCCGTGAAGTACTCCTCGAGCTGCCGCGCGGCATCGTCCAGACGCCTGCCCGAACGCAGCACGCGCGGGCTCACCCGCGCGGCGAGGGCGGTCAGGACGGCGTCGAACCCCTCCCGCTCGAACGCGACCCGGACCAGACCTCTCGGCGTCGCGGCCAGCAGCAGCCGCCCGACCGGTGCGTCCACGGTGCGGTAGGCGACGTCGAGCAGGTCCGCGTCCGCGGCGTCGTCGACCAGGCGGCCGTGCAAGGTGTCCAGCACCGCCGGGTCGACCGCGGTCAGGGTCGCGAGGTCGGAGGCAGCCGGTGCCTGCTCGTTCGTCTCCGATTTCGTCTCCGATCGAGTGCTCATGGTCGGTCTCCGTTCGTCGTCGGGCCCTCGTTCCTCCTGTAGACGCGCGAGCCGCCCCGAACGTGAGATCGGCCCTGGCGCGAGCCCGCGATCTGGAACCGATCCAAACCACATCTGGAATCATTCCAGAAAACTGGTAGGATGAATACATGATCGAGACGGAGATGGAGTCGCTGCTGCGCGCGGCCTCGCTCCGGGTGACCCGTCCGCGGGTCGCCGTCCTCTCGGTCCTGCACGACGCCCCGCACGCGGACGTGACGACGGTGGTGACCATGGTGCGCGAGCGCATCGGCGCCGTCTCCACCCAGGCCGTCTACGACGTGCTCAAGGCACTGGTCGACGCGGGCCTGGCCCGGCGCATCGACCTGGCCGGCTCCGCCGCCCGGTACGAGATCATGCGCGGCGACGGTCACGAGCACGTCGTCTGCCGCGGCTGCGGAGCGATCAAGGACGTCGACAAGCCGTCGGACGCGGAGCTGGGAACGACCGCCGACGACCACGGGTTCGCCATCGAAGGTGTCGAGGTCACGTACTGGGGCCTGTGCCCCACGTGCCAGTCCGACGACCGCGAGCCGGACCTCCCCGAAACGTCAAGACCCACACCCGAAGGAGCACGTTCATGACCGACAACACCCGCCCGCTCACCACCGCCGCCGGCGCCCCGGTGGCGGACAACGAGGACTCGATGACCGCGGGTCGCCGTGGCCCGATGCTGCTGCAGGACGTCTGGTTCCTGGAGAAGCTCGCCCACTTCGACCGTGAGGTCATCCCCGAGCGGCGCATGCACGCCAAGGGTTCCGGGGCGTGGGGCACGTTCACCGTGACCAACGACATCACCCGGTACACCCGGGCCGCCGTATTCTCCGAGGTCGGCAAGCAGACCGAGGTCTTCCAGCGGTTCTCCACGGTGGCCGGTGAGCGCGGTGCGGCCGACGCCGAGCGCGACATCCGCGGGTTCGCCCTGCGCTTCTTCACCGAGGAGGGCAACTGGGACCTGGTGGGCAACAACACCCCGGTGTTCTTCCTGCGCGACCCGCACCGCTTCCCGGACCTGAACCGCGCGGTCAAGCGTGACCCGCGGACCAACATGCGCTCGGCGGAGAACAACTGGGACTTCTGGACCAACCTGCCCGAGGCGCTGCACCAGGTCACCATCGTGATGTCGGACCGCGGCATCCCGGACGGCTACCGCCACATGCACGGCTTCGGCTCGCACACGTACTCGATGGTCAACGCCGAGAACGAGCGGGTCTGGGTCAAGTTCCACATGCGGACCCAGCAGGGCATCAAGAACCTCACGGACGCCGAGGCCGCGGCAGTGGTGGCGGCGGACCGCGAGTCCGCCCAGCGCGACCTGTACGAGGCGATCGAGCGCGGCGACTTCCCGAAGTGGAAGCTGTACATCCAGGTCATGCCCGAGGCGGACGCGGCCACCTACCGGTTCCACCCGTTCGACCTGACCAAGGTCTGGTCGAAGAAGGACTACCCGCTGATCGAGGTCGGCGAGTACGAGCTCAACCGGAACCCGGAGAACTACTTCGCCGACGTCGAGCAGGTCGCCTTCACCCCGGCGAACCTGGTGCCGGGCATCGGGGTCTCACCGGACCGCATGCTCCAGGGCCGGCTGTTCTCCTACGGCGACGCCGCCCGCTACCGCCTGGGCGTGAACCACCACCAGATCCCGGTGAACTACCCACGCGGGGCGAAGAACGTGAACACGTACCACCGCGACGGGCAGGGTCGGGTCGACGGCAACCAGGGCGGCGTCCCCGGTTACAGCCCGAACAGCTACGACCGCTGGCGCGACCAGCCGCAGTACGCCGAGCCGTCGCTGGGTCTCGAGGGCGTCGCGGACCGGTACGACTTCCGGGCCGACGACGACAACTACTACGAGCAGCCCGGTGACCTGTTCCGTCTCATGACGCCGGAGCAGCAGCAGGCGCTGTTCGAGAACACCGCGCGGGCGATCAACGGTGCGTCCCAGGCCACGATCGAGCGGCACATCTCCAACTGCACGAAGGCCGACCCGGCCTACGGCGAGGGTGTGCGCAAGGCAATCGAGGCACTGCAGGCCGACCTCGTCAGCCCGCAGGAGGCGAACTCCAGCAACGTGCCGGCCTGAACCGCAGGTTCCTGACACCGGTGGCCCGGACGCGATCGTGCGTCCGGGCCGCTGGCTTTGCAGGGTGCGACCGGCCGGCCCGATCGCTTCCCCCGGCGGCCGGACTCAACCTTTCGCCCCGCTCATCCGTTGGAGGAGCATGAGGGCCATCGGCAGCACCGGCGAGCCCGCCCCGTCGCGCACCTCCCCGGCGAGCACCACCGCTCCCGCGGAGGACGCCGCCGTCATGCTGCACGGTCGGGTCGACCGCGACGCGGAGTTCGCGGCGTTCGTCCGCGCGGCCTCTCCGGAGCTCGGTCGCGTGGCCTGGTACCTGTGCGGGGACCCGGTCCGCGCACAGGACCTCCTGCAGCACGCACTGCTGCGCACGTATCTCGCCTGGGGCCGACTGGGCGAGACCGACCGGGTGGCCTACACCCGGCGCGTCCTGGCGAACACCCGGATCGACATCTGGCGCAAGGAGCGGCGCGAGTCGCTCACCCCTCCGCACGCGATGCCCGAGCACGCTGCCGACGACGGCGCCGCGGCGCGTGCGGAGCAGGACCGGCTCGGCCGCGCCCTGCGTGCCCTGCCCGCGCAGCAGCGACGCGTCGTGGCCCTGCGGCACCTGGTGGGGCTGAGCGAGGCGGAGACGGCGGCCGAGCTCGACGTCTCGCTCGGCACGGTCAAGTCCACGGCGTCCCGCGGGCTGGCGCGTCTGCGCGAGCTGCTCGCGGAACCGGGTGCGACCCCGACCTCCGGCCCCGAAGGGAGCTCGCGATGAACGCGTACCGGAACCCGTCGCCGGACGGAGCCGCGGACCTGCGCGACCGGTTCGAGCAGGCGGCACCGGTGATCCTGGTCGATCCCGAGCCGGTCGTCCGGCGCGGTCGGCGTCGGCGCGCGATCGCCCGTGCCGGGGCCGGTCTGGGCGCGGTGGCCGCCGTCCTCGTCGTCGCGCTCGTGGTGCGCCCGGGAGGCGGGACGACCGGTCCCGCGGTCAGCAGTCCACCGCCACCGGAGCCGGTCCGCCCCGTCGCGATCCAGGTGGTCCCCGAGGTCGCCGCCCCGGGCGACGTCGTGACGGCCGTGCTGGTCGCCGGCGAACCCAACGACCTCACCTTCGGCGTCGCCGCGGAGGTCGACCGGTGGGACGGGGAGCAGTGGCGAGAGGTTGGTGTCGTGGGCCTGTGCCTCGTGGAGTGGGAGTGCGTCGGGACGGTGAGCGACCAGCTCGGCGCGGTCAACGACATCGGGCTGGGCGCGGCTCCCGGCACGCCCGGGTCCGCCACCGTGCTCAGCACCGAGGGACTCACCGACGGCTGGTACCGGCTGGTCCAGCGTGCCGCGCTCGACGAAGGGCTCGCCACCGGGGTCTTCGAGGTGCGCAGCGGTGGGCGCGCCGCCCCGCCGCTGCCGCCGGCCGACGAGGTCCGGCTGACCGTGGACCCGGTGCTCGTCCCGCCCGAAGGCGGTCTGGTCCGCGTGACGACACAGGTCCCCGCCGACGCCGACGGCAACCTCACCGCCGAGGACATCGAGGCGGTCGACGAGGTGCTCGCCCCTTCCGCGCAGGTGCAGCGGTGGGACGGGACGGGTTGGGTCGACGTCGCCGACGTGTCCGTGCAGGAGCGTGCGACGGACCTCGGGGTCGAGTGGGGCTCGCCCGTCGCGCTTCCCGCCCTGGACGAGGGCTCCTACCGGCTGGTTCGCCAGCGCGCGGACGGGCCGGCGCCGTGGGGTGTGTTCACGGTCACGCCGGGCGCACCCGCGCTCGAGCAGCCCGAGCCGGGAGAGGCGTAGAGCCGGCCGACGGCCGTGCACGGGTAGGTGGTCACGACCTGGTGAACGTCAGGTGCGTGACGCCGCTGGGCGTCGAGACCGCCTCGACGTCGTAGCCTCGCTCCACGCCCTCGAGCCCGTCCCAGATGCGCACGCCGCGGCCGAGCGCGATCGGCACCTGGACCAGGTGGACGTGATCGACCAGCCCGGCGGCGATGAAGTCGCGCGCCACGGTCGCTCCACCACCGATGCGGACGTCCCGACCGTCGGCCGCCTCACGCGCGGCCTCGAGGGCGTCGGCCGGTGAGGCGTCCAGGAAGTGGAACGTGGTCCCGCCCTCCATCACGATCGGGGACCGCGGGCGGTGGGTGAGCACGAAGACGGGGGTGCGGAACGGTGGGTTCGCGCCCCACCAGCCCCTCCAGTCGGCATCGTCCTGCCAGCCCGGAGGGCCGAACTTGCCCGCACCCATGATCTCGGCGCCGATGCCGGGCTCGTGCTGCTGGGCGAATGCGTCGTCGACGCCGGTGCTGCCGCCCGCGCGCCCGAGGATCGGTGCCCCGAAGCGGGTGGCGAACATCCACTCGTGCAGCCGTTCGCCCGCATGGCCCATGGGCGCGTCGGGCGCCTGGCCCTCATCGGCCTCATCGACGCCGCGCGCGGCGGGAGGCGCACGCGATGCAGGTCCTGGCCGTCGGCAGTGCCTCGAGGCGGCCGGGTGCGATGGGCAGGCCGCACTCCTCGCACAGCCCGTACACGCCACGGGCGAGTCGGTCCTCCGCGGCGTCGATCTCCGCGAGCTGCTCGCGTGCCCGGCGCATCAGCGAGTCGAGCTGGGACCTCTCGAACGCGATCGTCGCGCCCTCCGGGTCGTGCTCGTCGTCGGCGTTGGAGCCGACCGACGCCGCGTACAGCTCGTCGAGCTGCTCGGTCAGGTCCGCGACCTGGCGCAGGGCCTCGGCGCGAGCGGTGCGGAGCACCTCCCCGACGTCGGTCACCATGCACTCCTGCTCAAGCCAGCAGGTCGGCCCGGCCGAACATCTCGGCGGTGGCGCGGGCGCTCGGCGTCCCGGCGTCGAGGTCCGCTCCCGCCTCCCGCAGCAGGGCGACCACCTCGTCCTCCCCCTTGAAGATCGCCCCGGCGATCGGCGACTGGTCCCTGCCGTTGCGCAGGTCGACGTCGGCGCCGCGCTCGATCAGCGCGCGCACGGTCTCCGGGTGGCCGCGGTAGGCGGCGAGCATGAGGGCGGTGTTGCCCTCGGCGTCCTGCGCGTCGACCGGCAGACCACGGTCGTAGAACTCGAGCAGCTCAGCGGTACGCCCTTCGCGGGCGAGGTCGGCCGCGAGCGCGATCACCGCCGCGGTCTGCTCCTCGGACAGCGGTTCCATGCGCTGCATCGTAGGCGCGACACCGATGACCGGCTCGTCGCGCCGTCGGGACGGGGCTCGTCGGGCCGTCGGGACGGGGCTCGTCACGCCCCGTCAGCCGCGCACTTCGAAGCCCTCCTCCCCCACCGGGCTCTCGTCGAACGTGTCGACGTCGTTCACCCGGGCCGACGACGGCCCGCGCCGCGCCCAGTCCGTCAAGGCGTCCACGGCGTCGTCGGGTCCCTCGACGACGATCTCCACCGCACCGTCCGACCGGTTCCGCACCCACCCGACGACGCCCAGGCGCGTCGCCTCGCGACGGCACGACCAGCGGTAGCCGACGCCCTGCACCGTGCCGCGGACGACGATCCTGCGACGGCTCATCGGTCCAGCCTGGCAGTCATCGCCCGGGCGTGCGGCACGGCGTCGGTGACGGACAGCGTCACCGACGCGCGCTGAGCTCCTCCGCAGGGCCCGACCCGCGGTCGTCGTCGGTCGCGTCCGGCCCGGTCGGGCCGGGGACGGGCGCGGGGAGCAGGCGCTTGGCCCACAGGCCGAGCGCCGCGACCGCGACGGCGACGAGCAGCGGTTGCACCGCGAGGTCGAACGACGACACCGCGTGGACGAAGACGCCGTAGCCGTACTCGAGCATCTCGCCCGGGCGCTGCGCCAGGACGCGCGAGCCCGCGGCGCTGGTGACCGCGGTGATCAGCGCCGGCACCACCCAGAGCGCCACCAGGTTCCCGACGGCGGCGGCAGCACGTCCGACGCTGGCCACGCCGGCCCACGCGACGGCCGCACCGATCAGGACGGCGGGTACCCATCGCATCGCGCTCAGGATGTCGCCGACGTCCTGAGTGGAGGAACTGCCGAAGGTCGCCACCACCAGCGCGTTCAGCCAGGACATGCTCATGACCGCGCCGATGCCCAGGCCGACCAGCGCACCCGCCCGTGGCGCCCGTGCGACGAGCACCAGTGCGAGGACACCGATCGCCATCGCGAACAAGGAGAGGCCCACCAGCAGGGAGAGGTAGAGGTCTCCCTCCGACCGCTCCTGCAGACCCGCACGCACCACCATCGACGTCTGCACGACGGCGAACAGCTGGACGAGCACCGTCCCGAGCAGGATCGCCGTCCAGCCACGCTCGGGCAGACGCCGTCCGAGCGTTCGCGCCGTGACTCCCGCGAACACTCCCCCGACGACCAGCAACGAGGACAGCGTGGTCAGGAAGTACTGGCTGAACGGCAGCAGGACGACGGGCATCTGGTCGGGCGCCGCCTGCACCGCCCACAGGTTCTGCAGCGGCAACCGCATCCCGGTGACCAGCCACGGCACGAGTCCGAGGACCGCGGCGGCGACACCGACCAGGTAGCACGTCACGAGGGGCAACGGGGCCGTCCGGGCGGGCGGTACGTCGTCTGAAGCCACCGCCTGACGGTATCCGAGGCCGGCACCCGATCACACGGACCGCCTTCGCGCGTGCCGTCCGGGCCGGAGCACGGCGACGACCTCGTCGAAGTTGGCGATCCTCTTCCCCTGCTGCTCCTTCAGCCGAGGCACGAGGTTCTTCCCCTGCACCACTCCGACTCCGTCGACGAGCCTTCCGCCGTTGACGACGTCGCCCCACCAGACGATCACGGGTTGCACCCAGAGCTGCGCCCCACAGCGCTCATGAATACGGTCACGAAGGGTGGCAGCCTCCGCCCGCGCCTGACGGAGAGCACCCTGGACGTCGCGGTAGAGCTCGTCGTCGTACTGGTGCCGACCGACGAGCTGTCCGTCTGGGTCCACGTCCAAGCGGTAGCCCGACCACTTGGAGTTGAGGCAGAAGACGCCGTTCGGCCCCAGGACCACGTGATCGAAGTTCTTCGAACCGTTCGCGAGATCGTGCAGCACGATCCAACCGCACTTCTCGAGTGCCCGGAGCTGCTTGCCGGTCTGCTCCTCGCCGTATGCGCCTTCCTCCCACGTCGCGATGGCCACCGGTGGCCGCTGCCGAAAGCTGTACAGCGTCGCGGCGAGCGCACCGGCGAATGCCGCGCTGGCCCAGGACAGGTCGCCCGGTAGCAGACGCATCAAGCACCAGAAGCCCAACCACATCGCCGCGAGCACCCCGGCCGCCACAAGCCACAGCTTCCGATTCCGACGGAGCCACGACTGCCTCAGTTCGGCGTACTTTCGCTTGGCACGACCACCTGCGCGACGGCGATCTCGCCGAACCGCCAGCCCATCACGCACTGAAGCGAGCATGTCCTTGCCATCGTCGTCCGGCCATGTCGGCTTGAGTTCGGCGGAAGCACCGCTCGTAGAGAGCCGGCTGTTCCACGACGCGGCCTGCCTCCGACTTCCGCTGTTGGCCCGGTCGCTCCGCATCCGGGATCATCTGGGGATGCGTCGTCGTGCGGGCCTGATCGTCCTTGCCGTGGCTGCCGTCGTGCTGGCCGTGGCGGGCTGTGGTGGCTCACCGGTACCCGACCGGGATCCGGACGTGACCGGGGTCGTCGCGAGGTCGGCGTCGGGCGCGATACTGACCGAGCCGTCCGACCCCTACTTCGACCAGATGTCGCTGCTGCGGGGCGATCCCGTGCTCATCGATCAAGACGGCGACGAGGTGCCTTACGGCGAGCTCGCCGAGGGCGACGCGATCGAGGTCTGGATCGACGGCGCGTGTGCGGAGTCGTTCCCCGTGCAGTGCACCGTGACGGCGTTACGTGTCGGCGGCTAGCCGGGTCGAGGCGTCGGCAGTCCGGCTACCCCTGGGCGCGCGCCAGTAGCCGGCCGGCAATGAGCTCCCGCTCGACGGGCGAGCGTGGTTGTTGCTGACGTCCCGGCGCGGGGCTGCGTCCGCTCGGTGGCCCATGACCCGTCCTTGCGACCTTCGCCGTGGCCGTCGTCTGCCTTCGCCGCCCGGCCTGGGCGACGGCCGGTCGCACGCCGACGGTCGGTCGCAAGCCGGCGGTCGGCCGACCGGTCTCGCGACTCACCCGACGGACAGTGGCCGGCGTCACCGCACGGACCGCCGGTCGAGGCGGTTCCGGTGCGATCGACGCGTACACGTGACCCGTCGCGGTCGTGGTGACCACGGTGTGGCGGGGACCGTCGTCGATGACGCGCTGGCGCAGCGCACCGCTGTTCTTGACCTGGTTGCAGGACTCGCACAGGCCCTGACCGTTGCTGAGCTCGGTGGGCCCGTTCCTCGACGCCGGGACGACGTGGTCCGCGTGGCGCACCGGTGCGTCACAGAACGGCGTCCGACAGATGCCCTGGTCGCGTGCCCGCAGCATCGCCGCCAGACCCTCCACGAAGAACCTGCTCCTCGAGGACGCCGCCACGAGGTTCCCACCCGGGTCGACGTACAGCCGGCGCAGCCACGACGCGTTCGCGTCGAGCCCGTGGGCGACGATGTTCCGCGCCACCTGGGCGGGCACCACACCGCCACCCGGTCCCGCGTCCGCGGTGAGCACGGCCGGCGCGTGGCCCGCACCCAGCAGGGTGGCGTCCGAGACGACGAGGTTGACCGCTACCGGGACCTCGTCGGCCCGTGCCTGCCCGGTGACGCGTTCGACGAAGGTGTCGGCCATGATCTGGCCCCGGGACCGCTCGTCGCCTCGGCCGACGGCACCGTCCGCTGCCCGACGCAGCGCGGCGTAGACCCCGACTCCCTGGGCGACGGGCAGCAGCGCCGTCACGTAGCTCATGGTGTCCGGCGCGGGGCGGATCCACACCGCCCGCTCGCCCTGCGCCCGCCGGGCTCGGTCGGCCACAGCGGCTGGGTCGAGCTCGGCCGCGCGCTTCTTGACCCGGGCGATCAGCTCGGCCGTACCCACACCCTCCGATGCCGCGGCGTCCGCGCAGATCTCCCGATCCACGAGCCGACGGGCCTCGACCGGAAGATGCGCGGTCTCCCGCACCAGCACCGTCGCCCGCCACGCGGACAACCGCCCCGCTCGCAGGGCCGAGAAGGTGTGCGGCAGCTCGGTGCGCCAGGCGCGCGCGGCGCCCAGGAACGAACGCGCCCGTGCCGGTGACTCGCGCAGTGCGAGCCCCACCTGGGCCGGAACGCTCCGCCCCCGCTTCGCGGCGGGCACCCCCGCCGATGCCTCCTCCTGACGGGCTGAGGCGTCGAGGGCCACCACCACGGTCGCCTGGACCGCGGTCACCGCGGCCTTGAGCTCCTCCAGCGCCCGCAGCAGGTCGATCCGCTCGGGCTGTCCCTCGGGTAGCGCGGCCTCCACCAACCGCTCACGCACCGCGACCAGGTCCGCCGCGGTCACGGGCGCACGATCCATCGCGAGCGCGGTCCGCGGAGTCGGTGCCATCTGCTCAGTCTATTCGAACACCTGTTCGAACCGCAACTCCTCAGGCGCGAGCGGTTCTGGCGTACACCGCGCGGCGCGTGTCGGGCCGAGCACATCCATGCCAGTCGACCCCCACGTCAGCCCGAGCGCACCCGATGTCCGTGGGTGTACACGTTGAGCTGGTCCCCTCGGTTGAAGGCGACGAGGGTAATCCCGGACTCCTCCGCGAGCTCGACCGCGAGCGCCGACGGCGCCGACACCGCCGACAGCACCGGGATCCCCGCCATCGCCGCCTTCTGCACGAGCTCGAAGGACGCCCTGCCCGAGACCTGCAGCACCGTGTCCGCAACCGGCAACCGACCCTCACGCAGCGCCCAGCCCACGACCTTGTCGACGCAGTTGTGCCGCCCCACGTCCTCCCGCAAGCAGACGAGCGCAGGCGGCGCGGCGTCGTCGTCGGCCCCCAGGAGGAACAGACCGGCCGCATGGACGCCACCGGTCTTGCCGAACAGGTCCTGCTCCTGGCGCAGGAGCTCCGGCAGCGCGAGCAGGTGGTCGAGCCGGACGACGCCACGCTCGGCGTCGACCGGGAAGGCAGCCGTCTTGCGCACCGCCTCGATCGACGCCGTCCCGCACACGCCGCAGCTGCTCGAGGTGTAGACGTTGCGCTGGGCGGCCGGGCTCGGCAGCGCGACCCCGTCCGCCAGCCGCACGTCGACCACGTTGTAGTCCCGCCGGCCGTCCGCCCCGATGCCGGCGCCGTAGTCCATCCGCGCGATGTCGCTCCCGCCGCGGACCACTCCCTCGGAGACGAGGAACCCCGCGACGAGGTCGAAGTCGTCACCCGGGGTGCGCATCGTCACCGTGAACGGGTCTCCGTGCAGCCGGATCTCCAGCGGCTCCTCCCCCGCGAGCGTATCCACCCGGGCCCGGGTCGCACCGGTCGCCATCATCCGGTGGACCCGCCGCCGCTTGGTCATTCGCGTCATGGCCGCATCCTCTCCCACCACCGACCCCACGACAGGTCCCACGACCGCACCGCCAACGGCTCGCACACCGATCCCGGACCACAAGCCGGTCGGTGCACCCCCACTAGGATGGCGCGATGGCAGTGACGCCGACCGATGACCGTCCCGAGCAGTCGTCCGAACCCGGAGACGTGCGCGTCTCCACACCGAAGCGGACCTCGGCAGGGGTGCCCGCCGTCGTCTCCGCGATGCGCCACACGCTCCGTGAGATGGGACCGGCCCGGACGGCGTCGGGCCTGCTCAAGCTGAACCAGCCCGGCGGCATCGACTGCATGAGCTGCGCCTGGCCGGACCCGGACGCCGGTGAGCGCAGCCACGCCGAGTTCTGCGAGAACGGCGCCAAGGCCCTCGCCTCGGAGGCCACCCGCAAGCGCATCACACCGGAGCTGTTCGCCGAGCGCTCGATCGACGACCTCTACGCGATGGACGACTACCGGCTCAACCGGCTGGGCAGGATCACCCGGCCGATGCTGCGCGAGCCGGGCGACACCCACTACCGCCCGACGACGTGGCAGGACGCGTTCGACCGCATCGCGACCGTGCTCCGCAGCCTCGACCACCCCGGCCAGGCGGCGTTCTACACGTCCGGCCGCACGTCCAACGAGGCCGCGTTCCTCTATCAGCTCATGGTCCGCGGTCTGGGCACCAACAACCTGCCGGACTGCTCGAACATGTGCCACGAGTCCTCGGGCACGGCGCTGGGACGGACGATCGGGATCGGCAAGGGCTCGGTCACCCTGCACGACCTGGAGACCGCGAAGGTCATCCTGATCGCCGGGCAGAACCCCGGCACCAACCACCCCCGCATGCTCACCTCGCTGGAGAGGGCCAAGCGCGCCGGCGCCGTGATCGTCGCCATCAACCCCCTGCCCGAGGCCGGTCTGCTGCACTACCGCAACCCGCAGACCGTGCGCGGTGTGGCCGGACGGGGAACGTCGCTCGCGAACATCCACCTGCAGGTACGGCTCGGCGGCGACCTCGGGGTGTTCCGCGGGCTGGCCAAGTTCCTGCTCGAGGCCGAGGACGCCGGGCGGCACACGGTCGGGATGCGCACCGTGCTGGACCACGCCTTCATCGAGGCGCACACCGAGGGCCTGGAGGACTACCTCACCGAGGTGCGGGCCACGCCGTGGGCCGACGTCGAGGAGGCCACCGGGCTGCGCGAGGCCCAGCTGCGTGAGGTCGGTGAGCACCTGCTCGCCTCCGACCGGACCGTCGTCGCGTGGGCCATGGGGCTGACGCAGCACAAGCACTCGGTCGCGACGATCGCGGAGATCGTCAACGTGGTGCTGCTCCAGGGGAACCTGGGCCGCGAGGGTGCGGGGCTGCTCCCGGTCCGGGGGCACTCGAACGTCCAGGGCGACCGGACCATGGGCATCTTCGAGCGGATGCCGAGCTGGTTCCATGACGCGCTCGACGCCGAGTTCGACTTCGCCAGCCCGCGCGTGGACGGCTACGACACCGTCGACACCATCCGGGCGATGCGCGACGGCAGGGTCCGGTTCTTCATGGCGATGGGCGGCAACTTCCTCAAGGCCGCACCGGACACGACGGTGACCGAGGCGGCCCTGCGGTCCTGCGAGATGACCGTGCAGGTCAGCACCAAGCTCAACCACTCGCACCTGGCCCCCGGCGCGACGGCGCTGATCCTGCCGACCCTCGGGCGTTCGGACCTGGACGTCCAGGCGTCCGGCCGGCAGCGGGTCACCGTCGAGGACTCCATGTCGATGGTGCACGCCTCCCAGGGCCACCTGACGCCGCCGTCGGGCGACCTGCTGTCCGAGGTCGCCATCGTCTGTCGGCTCGCCCGGGCGCTGTTCTGCGACGACGAAGGGCGCCCGCGGCCCGGCACCCCGCAGGCCGACTGGAAGGCGATGGAGGACGACTACCGGGTGATCCGCCGGCACATCGAGGCGGTGGTGCCCGGCTTCACCGACTACGAGCGGCGGATCGACGAGCCCGGCGGTTTCCGGCTCCCGCACGGCCCGCACGAGTCGCGCACCTTCACCACGGCCAGTACCCGCGCACACTTCACGACGACGACGCTGTGGTGGCCCCGCGTACCGGAGGGCCGGCTGCTGTTGCAGACCCTGCGCTCCCACGACCAGTACAACACCACCGTCTACGGCAACGACGACCGGTACCGAGGCGTCAAGGGCGGGAGGCGCGTGGTGCTGGTGAACCCCACGGACCTCGCGACGCTCGGGGTGGCCGACGGCGAGATGGTCGACCTGGTCTCGGAGTTCACCGACGGCGTCGAGCGGCGCGCCGAGGGCTTCCGCGTGGTGGCCTACGACACCGCGCGGGGCTGTGCCGCCGCCTACTTCCCGGAGACCAACGTGCTGGTCCCCCTCGACTCGACCGCGGACGGCTCCAACACCCCCACGAGCAAGTCGATCGTGATCCGGCTCGACCGCCGGCACGCGCTGGTCACCACGCCGCACTGAGGTACTTGGGCTCCAGGTACTCCCGCAGCCCCTCGGCCGCACCCTCCCGGCCGAGCCCGCTCTGCTTGACCCCGCCGAAGGGCGCGGACGCGTCCGAGACCAGCCCACGGTTGATCCCGATCACGCCCGCGTGCAGGCGCTCGGCGATCTGCAGGGAGCGCTCGAGCGTGCCCGAGTACACGTAGGCCGCCAGGCCGTACTCGGTGTCGTTGGCCCGGGTCACCGCCTCGTCCTCGTCGGCGACGACAACCACCGCTGCGACCGGGCCGAAGAGCTCGTGGTCGAGGATCGGGTCGTCCGCGGCGACGTCCCCCAGGACCGTCGGCTCGTAGTACCAGCCCGGCCTCCCCGGCGTCGGCCCGCCACCGCACACGATCCGCGCGCCCCTGCCGACCGCCGCGTCGACGTGTCGGCCCAGCTCGGCACGGGCCGCCTCGGAGATCAGGGGCCCGGCCCCGACACCCTCGTCGAGCCCGTGCCCGACGGTGAGCTCTCCCATGCGAGCCGCCAGACCGGCGGTGAACTCCTCGGCCAGGCTCTCGTGCACGTAGTACCGGTTCGCCGCGATGCACGACTGCCCCGTGTTCCGCATCTTGGCGACGAGGGCCGCGTCGACCGCGGCCGTGACCTCCGAGCCCTCCAGGACGAGGAACGGCGCGTTGCCACCCAGCTCGAGGGAGGTGTTGACGATGCGCTCGGACGTCTGCTTGAGCAGCGCTCGGCCGACCTCCGTGGAGCCGGTGAACGACAGCTTCTGCACCCGGTCGTCCTCGAGCAGCGCTCCCACCAGCCGACCCGATCCCGCGCTGGGCAAGACGTTGAACACACCACCGGGCAGCCCGGCGTCGGCCATGATCCGGGCGATCTCCGCCGCCGTGAGCGGCGTCGCCGAGGAGGGCTTGAGGATCGCGGTGCACCCGGCCGCCAGCGCCGGGGCCAGCTTGCGGGTCACCATGGCGGCGGGGAAGTTCCACGGCGTCACCAGGAGCGCGGTCCCCACCGGCGCGTGAGTGACCAGGATCCTGCGCGTGCCGTCGGCCGAGCGGCTGAACCGGCCCTCGACGTCGTAGGCGGCGCGGCCGTAGACGGCGAAGAAGTCGGCGGCGTACTGGACCTCCGCACGGGCGTCGGCCAGGGTCTTCCCGCTCTCGACCACGATGATCCGGGCGAGCCGTTCCCGGTCCGCGATCATCGCGTCGTAGGCACGCAGCAGGATCTCGCTGCGCACCCTCGCGGGGGTGCGGGCCCAGGCGTCGGCCGCGGACGACGCCGCTTCCAGCGCCAACCGGGCGTCCGACGGTCCGGCCGAGGCCACCACGCCGACGACGTCGTCCCGTCCCGGGTCACGGACCTCCAGCTCGGCCCCGTCGTGGGCGGGCACCCACCGGCCTCCGATCCAGAGCCCCGACGCCACACCGTCCAGCACCTCATCGACCACGGCCACCCGGGTCTCCTCCCTCTCTGCTCCCACGGGCCGGCTACCGCCCGGCCTGGGACAGCGCCAGCCCGGTGTCCGCGTCGAAGAGGTGGGCGCGGTCCAGGTCCACCGTGACCGACATCGCCTCCCCCCGTGTCCCGGTGACGGTGGGCCGTGCCTTGACCTTGACCAGCTCCGTACCGACCTTGACGTCGACCACGGTCCGGTCGCCGAGCGGTTCGAGCCCGTAGAGCTCGCCCGAGAGCACCGCCTCCCCACGCCGCTCGACGGACAGGTCCTCGGCGCGCAACCCGAGCACCAGCGGGCGGCCGTCCTCGGCAGTGGCCCAGCGTGGCCGCGGCAGCGACCAGCCCTGCGCCCCGACCAAACGGTCCCCGTCGGCGTGGCAGGCGAGCAGGCTGATCCGCGGGCTCCCGACGAAGCCCGCGACCCACTGGTTGGCCGGACGCTCGTACACCTCGGTCGGCGTCCCGACCTGCTGCACCGTCCCCTCCCGGAGCACCGCGACCTGGTCGGCCATGGACAGTGCCTCGACCTGGTCGTTGGTCACGTAGACGAAGGTCGCCCCGAGGCTGCGGTGGATCCGGGTCAGCTCGGTGCGCATCTCGACGCGGAGCTTGAGGTCGAGGTTCGTCAGCGGTTCGTCCATCAGGAACGCGCGCGGGCTCCGGACCAGCGCACGGGCCAGCGCGACGCGCTGCATCTCACCGCCCGACAGCTGCGCGGGCCGGCGCTGCAGCAGACGCTCGATGTGCAGCAGGCCCGTCACCTTCTCGATGGCGGTGGCGATGTCGTCGGCCGGAGTCCGCCGCGCGCGCAACGGCGAGGCGATGTTCTCGTACACGGTCTTGCGCGGGTACAGGGCGTAGCTCTGGAACACCATCGCCAGGTCGCGTGCGGCCGGGCTGTCCGCGGTCGCGTCCCGCCCGTCCAGGTGCACCGTCCCGGCGTCGAGGGTCTCCAGGCCGGCGATCGACCGCAGGGTCGTCGTCTTGCCCGCCCCGGAGGGGCCCAGCACGACGAAGAACGCGCCGTCGGGCACCTCCAGGGTCACCCCGTCCAGGGCCTGCACCTCACCGAAGGACTTGCGCAGCCCGTAGGCGGCCACCGTTCCCATCAGGCCACCAGCTCTTCCGTGCTCGAGTCGTAGACGGGTGGGCTCCCACCCGTGTGCCGCAGCCCCACCGAGGCGTCCTCGTCGAACCGGGCGGTCGGCGGCATCCGGACGCGCAGGTCGCGCCCGCCGCTGTCGACGACGTAGATGATCTCGTCGCCCAGCGCCTCGGCCGAGACGATCCGACCGGGTACGGTCCGGTCCTCACCGGGCGCCGTCACCTCCAACGCCTCCGGTCGGACGCCCGCGACCAACGGTCGGTCACGCCGCAGACCCTCTGGTGGTGGGAGGGTCAGCCCGCCGGGGGTGCGCAACGCGCCGTCGGCCAGCTCGACCGCCAGCAGGTTCATCGGCGGAGAGCCGATGAAGGCGGCGCAGAACAGGCTCGCCGGACGGTCGTAGACCTCCAGCGGCGTGCCGATCTGCTCCACCCGGCCCTTGTTGAGGATCGCGATGCGGTGCCCGAGCGACATCGCCTCGACCTGGTCGTGGGTGACGTAGACCATCGTCGTGCCGAGCTCGGCCTGCAGGTGCTTGATCTCGGTGCGCATGTCCGCGCGCAGCTCGGCGTCGAGGTTGGTCAGCGGCTCGTCCATGAGGAAGGCTTGCGGACGCCGGACCAGCGCGCGGGCCAGCGCGACCCGCTGCTGCTCCCCGCCGGACAGCCGCTGCGGCTTGCGGTCCAGGAGCGGGCCGAGCCGCATCATCCGGGCGGCCTCGTCGACCCGCGCCCGCACCTCCGCCTTCGGCAGCCCCTCGGCCCGCAGCGGGAAGGCGAGGTTGTCCCGGGTCTTCAGGTGCGGGTAGAGGGCGTAGAACTGGAACACCATGGCGATGTCCCGGGCGGCCGGGGGCAGGTCGTTGACCAGCGTGTCCCCGATCCGGATGTCGCCCGACGTCTGCCGCTCCAGGCCCGCCATCGCGCGCAACGTGGTGGTCTTGCCGCAGCCCGAGGGGCCGAGCATGACGAACAGCTCGCCGTCGCGGATGGACAGGTCGACCTGCTCCACGGCCACCGTTCCGTCCGGATAGCGCTTGTACAGCGAGGTCACCTCGATGCCGGCCATCAGCGTCGCACCGCCCCGAGGGTCACGCCGGCGACCAGGTGCTTGCGCACCAGGTAGGCGAACACCAGCACCGGTAGCGCGAACACCACCGCGGAGGCGGCGACCAGGCCCCAGTCCACCGTGGTGCCGCCGATGAGGCCGGCGATCGCGGGTGGAGCCGTCCGGACCTCTTGGCTGGACGTGAGGAAGATCGCATAGACGAACTCGTTCCAGGAGAAGATGAGCGCGAAGACCGCCGTCGCGGCGATCCCCGGCACGAGCAGGGGAAGCGTGAAGCGCCAGAACGCCTGGAGACGGGTGTAGCCGTCGAGCATGGCGGCGTCCTCGTACTCCGAGGGCACCTCGTCGACGAACCCCTTCATCATCCAGATCGTGAACGGAAGGTTGAACGCGGTGTAGATGAGGATGAGCCCCAGCTGGGTGTCGATCAGCCCGAACGTGCGGTACATGAGGAAGATCGGGATCACGACGACCACCGGCGGCATGAACCGGGTGGACAGGATGAAGAACAGCTGGTCCTTCTTGGCCTTCAGGGTGAAGCGTGAGTAGGCCCACGCGGCGGGAACCCCGAGCAGGGTGGCCAGCACGGTCGACGTCCCGGCCACGACGACCGAGTTGAGGAACGACTGGGACAGGTCCGAGGGGCCACCGCCCGGCGCGACGAAGACGTGCCTGTAGTGGTCCAGCGTGAGCTCGAACCCGAAGAACTTCGCCGGCACCGCGTAGATGTCCGCACCGTCCTTGACGGACGTCTGGAGCATCCACATCACCGGGAAGAGGATCACCACGGCGAGCGCGGTCAGCAGCACCACCTCGACCACGGTGCGACCCCCGACGCGGCGGCGCCTCTCGCGCGGGAGGCCATCGGCGACACCGGGCACGGCCTCGTCGACTCGGATCGCCATCAGCCCTCCTTGAGCTTGTTGAGGTAGCGCAGGTAGAACAGCGCCAGGACGATGACGACGATGACCATGAGGATCCCGTAGGCCGAGGCGGTCCCGGTGCGGAAGCCGAGGAACGCGACCTTGTAGACGTGGAACGACAACGTCTCGGTGGACACACCCGGCCCACCGTTGGTGAGGACGTAGACGAGGTCGAACTGGCGGAACGCCTCGATGGCCCGGAACATCACCGCGATCAGCAGCAGCGGCCACACCAGCGGCAGGGTGATGTTGCGGAAGCGGAACCACTCCGAGGCCCGGTCGATCGACGCCGCCTCGTAGAGGTACTTCGGGACCGCGGTCAGACCGGCGAGCGCGATGAGCATGATGAACGGCGTCCACTGCCACGTGTCCACGACGATCAGCGCGAGCATGGCCGTGCCCGGCCGGGTGAGCCACTCCACCGGATCCAGCCCGATCGAGCCGAGCAGGCTGTTCACCACGCCGAACTGCGCGTCGAGCATGAAGCGCCAGAACAGTCCGACCACGACCGGCGACAGCATCATCGGGACCAGGAACAGCGTGGTCAGCAACCCACGCCCGCGCGTCCGCCGCGAGATCAGGTACGCGATCCCGAAGCCGAGCACGGTCTGCAGGGCGACCGCACCGATCACGAACGTCGCCGTCGTGATCGACCGTAGGTGGACCTCCGACGAGGTCAGGACGTCGGCGTAGTTCTGGAACCCGACGAACCTGGCGGGAGCGCTGCTCGTGGCCGAGTAGTCCGTGAACGACAGGTACAGGGCCCACAGCAGGGGGAAGACCGACATGCCGAGCAGCAGGAGCATCGCCGGGGAGATGAAGGCCACGGCGAGCCGGCGGTCTCGCCGGCGGGGGGACCGCACCGGTGCAGGAGGCAGCGTGGCCACCTCCTGCACCGGTGCGTCGGTCGACATCGTCATGCCCGGCTCACAGCCCGCCCTCGTCGTCGAGTATCGCCTGCTGCTCCGCGGCGATGTCGTCGAGCGCCTCCGCCGGGTCCTTGGCTCCGTTGAGAGCCGCGTTCACGTTGGTGTTCTCGATGTTGATCAGCTGGGCGTACTCCGGCACGTTCCACATGTCCCGCATCCGGGAGACGGAGTCCGCGTACACCTGGTTGAACGGCCCGGCCTCGAGGAACTCCGGCGACTCCAACGCGTCGCTGCGCGCCGGCACACCACCGGCCGCGGCCCACTTCTTCTGGATCTCCTCCTGCTCGAACCACTTCATGAAGTTCAGCGCCTCGAGCTGGTTGGCCTCGTCGGCGTACGCCGAGATGTGCATGCCCATGCCACCGAGCGGCACGAGGTTCGTCTCCTGGGTCGGCAGGGTGGCGAAGCCGAGGTTCTCGAGGATCTCCTCGCGCGAGTCACCGAGCGTCGACTGCGCGGGGTCCAGCAGTCCGCCGCTCGCGGCGATCCACTGGAACGCGATGCACGCCTTGCCCTGGGAGACCGCCGCGTTCACCTCGTCGATGAACCAGTTGCCCGAGCCCGCGGCGGTCAGCGGCTTCATCTCGTTGACCAGGACGTCCATCGCCTTCTTCCCGGCCTCGTTGTTGATGACGCCCTCGATCTGGCCGTCGGCCTGGTGCCAGAGCTCCCCGCCGTAGACGCCGTTCACCGTGTTGTAGGTGACAGCTGCGGCGTCCGAACCGTTGGCCTGGTGGAAGGCGAGCCCGCTGACGCCGGGGTTGTCCTCCTGGCACTGCCTGGCGACGGAGATCATCTCGTCCCAGGTCTCGGGGGGCTCGTCGCCGATCAGGTCCTTGCGGTAGATCATCGTCCAGGTGTCACCGAGCAACGGCAGACCGTACATGCTGGCGTCCTCGTCCCGCTGCCCGGTCTCCGCCTGGGGGTACTGGCCGTACGCCGCGAGGATGTACGGGTCGTAGGCGTCGGTGTCGATGTTCTCGTTGATGAAGTCCGTGATGTCGAGGATGTTGCCGTTGGTGACGGCCTCACCGATGTGCTGCGAGTCGAGGACGGCGATGTCGAAGTCGGTCTGCCGGGCGGCGAACTGGGTGAACATGGCGTCGTGCCAGTTGGCGTTGGGCACGGTGTTGACCTCGATGGTCACGTTCGGTCGCTCCTTGGTGTACTCCGCGTTCGCGAAGTCCTCGAGCAGCTGTGCGGGTGGCCACTCGAACCAGATGAAGCTGAGGGTCAGCTCCTCGTCGGTGAGCTCCGGGAGGGTCGCCGGCGCCTTGTCGCCGCTGGCCTCGGCTCCGCCGCTGCAGGCGGCCAGGGCCATGGCGATCAGCGTGGCCGCCGCCGCCACCTGGACCTTCCGGCCGGAGTGGGGCGTTCGTCGAGCGTTTGCGTGTCGCATCGGTGCTCCTGCTTCCTGGTAGAGGGGTTGTCGTCGGGCTGGGATGAGAGCCGAGATGGCCGGTGGGCCGGTGCGGCCGCGTCGCGCGGCGCCCCGGTCCCCTGGGTTCGACGTGTTCGTCAGTGCCCCCCTCTCGGCTCGGGCTGCGCTGCCGGGTGCCGTCGAGGTACTGGTCCGTCGTCGCCGTCGAGCATCTCCGGCCCGCCGGCGAGCGTCCCCGGCCCGCCGTCGAGCACGGCCGCGGCGACCCGCTCCGGCCGGGGTGGCGGGGGCGGCCCGGGTTCGGTCGGTGACTCGCGCAGAGCCGCCCGGTCACCGGCGTGGGCGGCGCGGACGATGCGTTCGAGGGCGTCGACGTCCAGCGGTCGCGGGTTGTTCGCGACCAGCCTCCTGGCCCGCGAGGCCTGTTCGGCGGTCCATCGCAGCCGGTCCGCAGGCAGCCCGATCTCGGCGAGGGTCGCGGGCAGTCCGACCGACGCCAGCAGGGCGGCGACCCGGTCGATCGCCTGGTCGGCCAGGTCCTCCTGGGACCGGTCCGCGGGTGCGCCCATGGCCAGTGCGACGGCGGCCAGCTCCGGGACCCGGACCGGGCGGTTGAACTCCATCACGTACGGCAGCAGGACGCCCACCCCCACCCCGTGCGGGGTGTGGGTGATCGCGCCGACCGGGTACTGGATGGCGTGCGCCGCGGCCGTACCGGCGGTGCCGAGGGCGAACCCGCCGGCGGTGGCCCCGAGCATCATCGCCTCGCGTGCGCCCATGTCGTCGGGCACCGCCCAGGCCCGGTGCAGGCTGCTCGCGATCAGGCGGACGCCGAGGATCGCGTAGGCGTCGGTGAGCTCGTTCTTGCCGACGAAGACCCGCTCCGCGGACAGCTCGGTCGTCGCCGTGCGGCGTACCGCGGTGAACGACTCGATCGTGTGCGCGAGGGCGTCGGCACCGGCGCTGGCGGTGAGCTCCGGAGGGCAGCCGGCGGTGAGCTCCGGGTCGCACACGGCCGTGTGCGGGATGAGATAGGGGCTGGAGATGCCCACCTTGCTGAGACGCTCGGGGTCGGTCAGCACCGCCACCGGCGTGACCTCCGACCCGGTACCGGCCGTGGTCGGCAGCGTGACGACGGGCAGCACCGGCCCCGGGACGCGGAGCTCGCCGTAGTAGTCGGACGGCTCGCCGCCGTGCGCGAGGAGCACCGCCACCGCCTTGGCGAGGTCGAGACAGCTCCCCCCGCCCATGCCGACGACGACGTCCGGGTCCACGCGGGCGCCCAGCGCGGCGCACTGCACCACCTGGTGCACGGGGACGTCCGGCAGCGCCTCGGTGAAGGCCGTCACCTGCACGCCGGCACCCTCGAGCAGCCGGATCAGCTCGGCGAACTCGTCCGTGGCCCCGAAGCGGGCGTCCGTGCAGACCAGCGCGCGCGACCCGAGCGCGGCGGTCACCGTACCCAGAGCACGGCGTTGGCCGGCCCCGAACAGGACCTGTCGCGGTCCGCGCAGGACGCCGAGCATGCTCATCGGAGCTCCGGATGTCGATGTTGCGGATTGAGACGGCGGGATGGTCCGCGGCGGTGCGGGATGGGCCGTGGCGTCCATTTCCTATAGCATTTGGGGTTGGTGCGAGAGTATGTAGCAGCGAATCAGTCGCTGTCAACGGTGCCGATGACGGCGTGGGAAGGGATCCGGCAGCACATGGACCGCGAAGCAACCGCCGAGCAGGACGGCGACCTGCGCGCCGACGTCGCGAGGTCGGTGGGCGGGCGACCCCGCACCCGGCTGGCCGACGAGGTGTACGAGACCCTGCTCGACCAGATGATGTCGCGCCGGATCGTGCCGGACTCCCGGCTGACGATCGACGTGCTGGCGCGCGAGCTCGGGGTATCGCAGACGCCGATCCGGGACGCGCTCAACCGCATGGAGGCCGACGGCCTCGTCGTTCGCGTGCACAACGCCGGGTACCGGATCCCCCCGCAGATCACCCGTGACCGGTTCGACGACATGCTCGAGGTCCGGTTGCTCCTGGAGCCCGCCGCCGCACGTCAGGCCGCTGAGCACGCCACAAGTGAGCAGGTGGCGGAGCTGCGCCGGACGTTGGCCGAGATGGCCGAGGTGGAGGGCAACGGGCCTCTGGCCTACGGCGCCTTCGGGCTGCGCGACGCCGCCTTCCACGACCTCGTCGCCCACAGCGGCGGGAACGAGCTCATCCGGGACTCGCTCGCCCGGCTGCACACGCACGTGCACCTGTTCCGGCTGCTGTACGACACCCAGGTCACCTACCTGGCGATGGGTGAGCACGAGGACATCCTCACCGCGATCGCCGCGCGCGACCCCGACGCCGCCGCCTACGCGATGCGCCGGCACATCCTGCTGTCCGCCGACCGGTTCCGCCGACTCTTCGACGAGTTCGAGGCGGCGGAGGGTCGGGGCCGTCGGTCCTGACCGGGTTCGACGGAGGGTGACGACCAGGGGGTTGACGCCCGGACTCCACCGCGCGATCCTATGGAATTGACCGACCGAATCAGATCGGATCGGATCGGATGGGATCTGCTCCACCCGGATCTTGACTGCGAGGAGAACAAGGTGCCCAGAGCGCTGCTCCTGACCGGCGACGCTGCCGAGGAGCTCGACACGATGTATCCGTACTACCGCGTGCAGGAGGGTGGCTGGGACGTCGACGTCGCGTCACTCACCCTGCGTCCGGTCCAGCTCGTGATCCACGAGTTCGACCCGAACTCCGACGCCTACGTCGAGAAGGAGGGTCGCAAGCTGCCGGTCGACGTCGCCTGGGCGGACGTGGACCTCGAGCGCTACGACGCGCTCATCATCCCCGGCGGCCGCGCCCCCGAGTGGATCCGGGTCGACGACGACGTGCGCCGGATCACCGAGCACTTCTTCGCCCGCGACCTGCCGATCGCCCTGGTCTGCCACGGTGCCCAGGTGCCGGCGGTGTACGGGCTGCTGAAGGGTCGCAAGACGGCGTGCTTCCCGCCGATCACCGGTGACATGGAGAACGCGGGCGCGACCGTCATCGACGCGCCCGACGTCGTGGACGGCAACCTGGTCTCCTGCCGGGGCTGGCCGGACATGCCGCAGTTCGGCCGGGTGATGATGGAGGTCTTCTCGAAGTCCGTCGGCGTCCCGGCGTGAGCAGCACCGCCGCGCCCCGGTGACCGCGCGGGTCGTCACCGTCCACGGCGCTCCCGTCCAGGTCATCGAGAGCGGGACCGGCCCGGCGGTGCTGCTCCTGCACGGCTCCGGACCCGGCACGACCGCGTCCGGAGCCTGGGCCACGACGATCACGGCGCTCTCGGACTCGTGGCGCGTGGTGGCTCCCGACCAGGCCGGTTTCGGCCGGACGCCGCTGCCGGCGGGCTCACGCGGCGGGCTGCGGCTGTGGACGGAGCAGGCCGCGGGGCTGATGGACGCCCTCGGCCACCGGTCCTACGCCGTCGTGGGGCACTCCATGGGCGGCGCCGTGGCACTGGCGCTGGCGGCCGCCCGTCCGGCGGAGGTCACCCGGGTCGTGGCGGTCTCGACGATGGGTGCACCGGGCGCACCACTGTCGGCGGATCTCGACGCCGTGTGGGCAGCCCCGGCCGGGCCGGTCGGGGCACGCGACATGCTGAGCCGCCTGTTCCTCGACCAGGCGCACGTGACCGAGGAAGCCGTCCGGGCCCGGGCCGCCGCGATGCGGGCGGGGGCCGACGCGTTCGCCTCGTTGTTCCCGCCTCCGAGGGCACGCTGGGCCGGCGACCTCACCCTGTCGACGCGCACCCTGGCCGCCGTTCGTGCGCCGGTGCTGCTCATCCACGGTGCCGACGACCGCCTCACCCCGCTCACGACGGCGGCCCTGCCGCTGCTCGGGCACCTCGCCGACGTCCGTCTGCACGTGTTCGGACGGTGCGGGCACGTGCCGGCGGTCGAGCACGCGGACGACTTCCAGCACCTGCTGGCGGACTTCCTCGGTCGGGGCGACCCCGCCCAGGGATTGCGTCGAACCTCACCCGGGGTGCTCAGGAGGTGAAGGCGGTAAGAGTCGGTGACGCGGGTCAGCCCTTGTTGAGCTCCTCGGCGAGCATGACGAGGATTCCGCTGGGGCCGCGGAGGTAGGTCAGCTTGTAGACGTCCCCGTAGGTCGCCACGCCGCGCAGCGGGTGGCAGTCGTGGGTCGCGGCGATCCTGAGCGCCTCCTCGATGTCGTCGACGGAGAAGGCGACGCGGTGCATGCCGATCTCGTTGGGTCTGGTGGGCTCGGTCTCGATCGCGTCGGGGTGGATGTACTCGAAGAGCTCGAGGCGCCCGTGGCCGTCCGGCGTCTGGAGCATCGCGATCTTCGCGTGGTTGCCGTCGAGGCCGACCGCGGTGTCGGCCCACTCACCGCTGACCGTGTCCCGGCCGAGGACCGTCATCCCGAGGTCGGTGAAGAACGCGATCGTCGCGTCCAGGTCACGCACGGCGATGCCGACGTTCTCCAGCTTGATGGGCATGCGTTCAACGCTAGCGAGGCCGCTCGGGATCGGCAGATCGTCGCCGACGTCGATCCTGTCAGGGCATCCTGGGGCGGTGCCGACTCCCCGCGATGCCAGGACCGCCGACAACGCCGTGTCGCCGTCGGTCGCGACCGAGCGTCCACCCGTGCGCTTGCGCACGCTGGCCCCGGCCGTCGGTGTATCGCTGTC
The DNA here is from genome assembly GCA_964416715.1 of uncultured Actinotalea sp. GTDB lineage: Bacteria > Actinomycetota > Actinomycetes > Actinomycetales > Cellulomonadaceae > Actinotalea. The sequence continues at coordinate 25,517 of CAYQFJ010000001.1, forward strand.
GGCATTCCTCCTGTTCGGCGCGCACGTACGCCCGCTCGGCTGGTTCGTTCTCGCCCTCGCCGTCGGCGTGGCCTGGGCGGTGGACCGGGGCCTCGGCAAGGACCTGATGCTCATCGGGCTCGGCATCTCGATCGTCAGCACCACCTCGATGGAGGCCGACGTCTCCTGGCCGCGGTTCATCGCCATCGGCACCGCGCTGACCCTCGCGGTCACCGTGCCGTTCCTGGTCGACCGGTTCGTCTTCAAACGCCGCGCGATCCGGTTCCCGTGGCGGACCGGCCGTCGGTGGCCGACGGCCGAAAAGCTGTACCTGGCCGGTGTGCCGCTGCTGGGCTGGCTGATCCTGCCGTTCTACTTCATCACGTCCGGCGCGTACCAGAACTGGCCGAACATCACCGACGGCAGTGAGCTCGCCCGGTTCTTCGTCGGCGTCAACGCGGTCGGCACCTGGGACGAACTGTTCTTCATCTGCACCTGCTTCGTCCTGCTGCGCCGGCACTTCCCGACGCTCATCGCGAACCTGCTCCAGGCGACGATCTTCGTCTCGTTCCTCTGGGAGCTCGGCTACCGCGAGTGGGGACCGCTGCTCACCGTCCCGTTCGCGCTGCTCCAGGGCTGGATCTTCACCCGGACCGGGAGCCTGACGTACGTGCTGATCGTGCACCTGCTGTTCGACGCGGTGGTGTTCCTGGCGATCGTGCACGCGCACAACCCGGGGATGTTCGCGATCTTCCTGTACTAGCGGCTGACTGCACCACCCCGGCGCACCTGACCAGGCGCCGGATGCCGGGTCACCGTGACGCTTCCTCGAGCCGCGAGTCGTCACCGGCCGTGGCGGGAATGGCGTTGTCGATGAGGACGACGGCGATGGCGGCGGCCGTGGGGAAGGAGTCGGTGTTGATCACCCTGGTGCGGGCCGCGGCGCCATCGAGGAGCAGCGCGAGCTGCTCCCCGAGCTGGTCGGGGTCGGTGGCACCGGCCTCGCGGGCGGTGGCGGCGAACCGCGCTGCGACGGCCAGCTTGTGGTCGCGAGCGTGGCGTGCCCCGGGGTGCTCGGGGTTGTCGACCTCGACGGCGGTCCTGATGTAGGGACAGAGCGGGGTGGTCGGAGGGATGGCAAAGGCGGCGAGCATGCGTTCGCGGGGGGTGAGGTCGGGCCGGTCGAACGCGAAGGACAGCACCGAGGGGTCGAACCGCCGCAGGTACTCGGCGACGAGGTCGTCCTTGCCGGCGAAGTGCTGGTACACCGTGCGCTTGGACACCTGGGCCACCTCGCAGAGCTGGTCCATGCCGGTACGGCTGATGCCCTGCTCGCGGAACAGCTGCTGGGAAGCGCTGATGATGCGCTCGCGAGCGCCCCGGCCGCGGCGTTCGCCCTTGGGGCCCTTCTCCAACTCGGTCATGTCCCCATGATAAGACAAGTCTGGTAACACTCGGTGTACATAGCCCTTGCGCCGTCGCCCGTCCCGGGTTTAACGTACACAAGGCGGTGTACCTAAGGCCGTCGATCCAGGTACGCAGGCTTCACCGAGGCAAGGGAGCGATCATGGAAATGCTCGACGGCACGACGACGGTGGTCACCAAGGGCCACCGCGAGGGCACCGTTCGCAGCGGTGGCGAGGACGGTCACGGTGACGGTCACGGCGCCCGATGGCGCACGGGCGCCGTCATGCGCGTGATCTGGCGGCTGCTGGCCGTGGTCGCGGTGGCGGTCATCGGCCGCACGCTGAGCGCTGGAGTCGGGGACAGCCCATGGCTGGCCCTCGGTGCCGGCCTGGCCACCGGGGCGGCGTCCATCGCCGTCTACGCGTGGGTGGTCCGGCGCACCGAGCGCCGGGCGGCCGTGGAAGTCGCACTGAAGGGCGCCGCGCCGTCGGTCGCCTGGAGCACGCTGCTGGGGGTGGCACTGTTCGGTGCGGTGATCGCGATCATCGCCGTCTCCGGCTACTACGTGATCGACGGACTGGGCGCGCCGGAGGGCGCGATCGGGTTGCTCGGCTTCATGGCGGGCGCCGCCGTGACCGAGGAGCTGGTGTTCCGCGGCATCCTCTTCCGGATCGTCGAGGAGAAGACCGGCACCTGGATCTCCCTCGTGCTGATCGGGCTGCTGTTCGGCCTGCTGCACCTGCTCAACCCGAGCGCCACCCTGGGTGGTGCCCTCGCGATCGCGATCGAGGCCGGCGGGATGCTCACGGCCGCGTACGTCGCCACCCGCAAGCTGTGGGTGCCGATCGGCCTGCACTTCGGCTGGAACTTCGCCGCGAGCGGCGTCTTCAGCACCACGGTGTCCGGGAGCAACACCCCACAGGGTCTGTTCGACGCCACGATGTCCGGCCCCGCGCTGGTCACCGGTGGTGACTTCGGGCCGGAGGGAAGCCTGTACGCCGTCGCCTTCGGCGTCCTCGCGACCGCCGCCTTCATGTGGGTGGCCTACCGGCGCGGCCACGTCATCCCGGCGCGGCGGTCCGCCCGGGTTCGCGCACTCACAGCGCTCTCAGCGTGACGCCAGCGGTATCGACGCACAGCGCGACACCGCCACAACCAGCAGTTCCGACACCCACCGCAGTTCCTACGCAACAAGAACAGGACAGCTCATGAGCACCATCACCATCATCGGTACCGGCAACATGGCTCGCGCCATCGGCGCGCGGGCCGTCAAGAACGGCCACAAGGTCGAGGTCATGGGCCGCGACGGGGCCAAGGCCACGGCGGTGGCCGGCACCATCGGCGGCACCACCGGCGAGTGGGGCGCCGCCCCGGCCGGGGAGATCGTCATCCTGGCCCTGCTGTCCGACGGCATCGTCCCGGTGGTCGCGCAGTACGGCGACGCGCTCGCGGGCAAGGTGCTGGTCGACATCAGCAACCCCTTCAACTCCACGTTCGACGGGCTGACCCACGGCGACGACCAGACGTCGAACGCCCAGCAGGCCGCCGCGGTGGCCCCGGCCGGCGCCAGCGTGGTGAAGGGGTTCAACACGATCTTCGCCCACATGCTCGACGACGGCCGGCCCGACGTCTTCATCGCCGGGGACGACGCCCAGGCCAAGGCACAGGTGGAGCAGTTCATCGAGAGCCTCGGCCTGCGCCCGCGCGACATCGGCGGTCTGACGATGGCGCACTGGCTGGAGGGGGCGGGCCTGATCACGGTGGGCCTCGCCAACAACGGTGTGGGGAACTTCGACTTCGCCCTCAGCACCACCGAGCTCGCCGCCTGAGCACGTCCACTCGCCCCACGTAGGAGACAGTCATGACGAGCTCATCGGCGGGCACGCCCGCACAGGACGACCCGACGCCTCAGGGGGATCGACCGACTCAGCCCGGGGACCACGGCGGGCCACCGTCGCACGCACCCTCGGCGGTCTTCGCCGACGTCCCACCGGGCCGAGGGCCTTGGCGCCCTCGTCGGCCGGGCACGGTCACGACGGCCGGCGTCGCGGCGGTCATCTGGGGTTCACTCACGATCCTGTCGTCACTGATCAGCATGGTTGCGGGAAGCCTCTTCGGTAGCGCGCTCAGTGCGTGCGCCGAGAACGACCAGTCGGGGCTGTGCGTGTCCGCCGGCAGCTCGCAGACGCTGCTGCTCGTCGTCGGCGTCGCGCTCATCGTGGCCGCGGGGCTGGTCATCTGGGGTGGTGCCGCCGCGCTGAGCGGCACGACCGGCAAGACTCTGGTGGTCGCCGGCGTGATCCAGGTCGTCGTTCAGATCATCTGGATGGTCGACGCCGGCTCCGTGGCGTTCGGCATCGTCGGAACCATCGTGCCGGCAGGGATCATCGCGCTCATGCTCAGCTCGGCATCGAAGAGCTGGTTCCACGCCGTGCGCGGATCGACCTTCTGAGCCATCGGCCACGACCGGCCGACGAACCCATGAGAGCACGATGAGGGCGATGATCGCCGACGAGGCCGGGCCGACCGCACCCGCCCGCGCGACGAGATGCGGTCCTGCTCCAAGCGACGGTCTTCGTCTCGCTACTTCTGGGAGTGCTGATCGTGCACCTGCTGTTCGACGCCGTGGTGACCCTGGCGATCGTGCACGGGGATGTCCGCGATCTTCCTCTACTGATCGTGTACCCGCGAGACGACTCCACCGGCAGACTCCGGGGGCCCGCCATGCTGGTTCCAGCGGAGCCTCGACCCGGCCGGGTCAGCCCTGCCCACGTCGCCCGATGGCGCCTGGCCGTGGTGGTCCCTGCTCTGGCCGTGGCGGTCCCTGCTGTAGAGGACGCACAGTCCCCGCCCGCGTCGCTTCGCGTCGTACATCGCCGCGTCGGCCGCGGCGACAATCGCGTCGGAGGTGGTCAGGCCGTCCGGACCCATCGCCACGCCGACGCTGCTCGTCGCGGTGTAGCTGTGTACCCCAAACTCGTACGGCGCCGCGAGCCGGTCTCTGATGCGATGCGCTACGTCCAGCGCCGCTTCACCCGTGGTGACCTCGTCGAGCAGGACGAGGAACTCGTCTCCGCCCACGCGAGCAGCGGTGTC
>CAYQFJ010000001.1:30098-85124 GCA_964416715.1 uncultured Actinotalea sp.
TACGACGCCTGGAGCTCCTCGCCGAGCGAGTTCACGCCGGCCGCTACGGCGTCGACGATGTCGCCGGCGTGACCGACGGTGGCGCGGGCGTCGAACCGCAGGGCGGCAAGCTCCTGGATGACGCCCACGACCTCTTCGAGTCGGCGCTCCAGATCCGGGATGCGGTCCACGCCCGGTGACACAGCGGGCATCGTCACACCAGGTGTTGCTTGAGCCATGCGACGGCGGCGGCCTCGTCCTCGAACAGCCGGATCGGGACGTCGGGCTTGCTCACGTTGATGAAGAACGTCGCCATCATCCGGCTCAGCGGGTTCCCGACGATCAGGGCGACGGCGGAGACGACCTTCTGGTGGCGGATGAACTCCATCCGCGCCGCACGGTCCTGCGGGCCGGCGTCCGTGGTGTGGACCATGAGCGGGGCTGCTCGGTCACCGGTGAGCTCCCGCATCGCCTCGATCGTCGCGATCGCGTCCTCGAGGCCCGACGGGACGTGCGGAGCCCAGGTGACCTCGACCACACCGTCGGGCCGGAGCCAGATGCGGAACTTCTCGCCGATGAACTCGGGGAGCTCGGTGCTCATCGGTGTTCCTCGAGCCAGGCGACCGCGGCGACCTCGTCATCGAACAGTCGGATCGGGACCTCCGGCTTGCTCACGTTGAGGATGAACGTCCCCATCATCCGACTGAGCGGGTTCCCGACGATCAGGGCGACGGCAGACACGACCTCTCCCCGGCGGGAGAACTCCATCCGCGCCGCCCGGTCCTGCGGGCCGGCGTCCTGGATGTGCACGAGGAGCGGGGTGGGTCGACCGTCGGTGAGCTCGATCATGGCGCGGATTGCCGCGACTGCGTCCTCGATGCCTGACGTGAGGTGCGGGGTCCAGACGATCTCGAGGAGGCCGTCCTGCCGGAGCCAGACACGGAACTTCTCGTGCGTGATCTCGGGGCACTCGTTGTCCATCGACGTTCCTTCGCTCGGCGGCCCGGCTGACCTCGTGGGTCCCGTGGCTTTGCGTCCCCGCCTCGCGACGGGTTTGCCTTTTCGTCGTCCCTCACAGGGACTATCGGCTCAGCGGGTGCCTTCGTGAGGAGAAGCGATGCATACGACGGTTCGTCCGGCGGGTTCGGTCGCGCGACGCCGCGCGGGTACGGTCTTGGAGACGTGGAGAGCTTTCTGACTGACGACGGCGCGCGAATCGCCTATTGGACGTGGGGCGCACCAAACGGCCGCCACGTGGTTCTGCATCACGGCTTCGGGGCGAGCGCGGACGTGGACTGGGTGCGTACCGGCGTCGTCGGGGCGCTCGCTGCCCGTGGTCACCGCGTGGTGGCACTGGACGCGCGCGGACACGGCGCATCGGACAAGCCCCACGACCCAGCGCGCTACGGCGAAGGCCGGATGGCGCAGGACGTCATCACGCTCGTCGAGGAGCTCGGGGCGCCGTCCGTGGACCTTGTCGGCTACTCGATGGGTGCCGTCGTCGCGCTGCTCACCGCTGCGCGCGACCGGTGCGTCCAACGGCTCGTCGTCGGGGGCATCGGCGCGGCGGCTGTCGAGCTCGGCGGCGTGGACACCGACGTGCTGAACCCCGAGGCGCTGCTGAGCGCCCTGCTGACCGACGACCCGGCGAGCATCACCGACGCCGGCGCTGCCGCGTTCCGCAGCTTCGCCGACCAGACGGGATCGGATCGGTTGGCGCTCGCCGCACAGGCGTCCACCATGCACGGCGATCCCATTCCGTTCGCAGAGATCACCGTCCCGACACTTGTTCTCGTCGGCCGGGACGACCCACTTGCGACCCGACCCGACGTCCTGGCGGCTGCCCTGCGAACCGGATCCGTGCGCATGGTGGACGGTGACCACGGGACGGCGCTGCACGACATCGGCTTCCGGGAGGCGATCGTTGCGTTCCTCGCCGACGACCCTCTCGGCCGCGACGGGGGCGAAGGCGGTCTGGCCTGGCCAACGCCCCGCTGATCGTCAGGTGCGTCACCCACCGGACGATCTGGGCACATCAGCCAAATCCGAGCTTGCCGAGGGTGCTCCGCACGTGGCCTCGACCGTCCAGTGGGGATGAACAGGTGCGCACTCATCTGCGACAACACCCTTGTGCGCCTGGCGCGATTCGAATGCGCGACACCCGCTTTAGGAGTTCGATCTTGGACTGGGGAAAACCCGCTGACCTGCGGAAATACATGCGGGTAGTTCGCCGAATGTCACCGTTCTGGGGTGCGCGCTGACCACGCGCTGACCACGGCGCAGTGTGAGCGGCCTGCGGTGCGCATGGGGCCGGCTCATGGTGGCGCCTCTTGAGCTCGACAGACACCGCACGCGCGCGACGCCAACGGTCAGCCTCAGGATATGGCGGTCCTGAAGCCCTGGATCGCCTTCATGAGTTTCATCCCAGTCGACCACGACAACTCGTCGCCCTCGTACTCACACCGGTACAGACCCTGGAGGTTCGATGGGACAGGCACTCTCTTGTCCCAGAGGAGGACGACGCGCTTGTCGTACAGCACGAACGCCGCACCAATCTCAATCAGGACATTCTGGTTCAGAGTAAACGTCTCGTCGACGACGCCGGCTTCTGCGTTCACGCAGATTATTCCAGCTGTGCACGAACGCATCGCCCCGAACACCTTGTCGGGGACCGGTATTGCCGTCGATTCCTCCTCGACGGCAACCTCCGCCTGAATGCCGGCGATCTCCAGGGTGGTCTTGACCTGGTCGACGATCTCCATGTTCTTCCCATGAGAAATGAAGACGCGCAGAGGACCTGCCTGCTTGCCAGCAGGGCTGACATCCTCAGCCGACTCGGCTTCGGGAACCACGGGGCTCGCCACGGTCGCCGAATCCAGCGTCTCGTCGGCGACCTCACCATCCTCCACGTCCGGTCTTTCCGAGGCATCGCTCCACGGCGGCGAACTGGGGCCTGCCTCCACAAGCCGCTGAATCGCGCCCCTGTCAACCTCCAGGCGGGTCGACTGCCCGCCGCGGCCGATAATGTAGCGCCCCAGGCCAGCACCTGCTGCGAGGCTGAAGAAGCAAACAACCGCCGCCTTGATCGTGGTCTCGTTGTCCGATCCCAATGCGGCGTGATGATGGTCATGCCAATTCGCCGCCAACTCATCGACTGTGACCTTGTCGAATCGCTGATGGTGCGCCCACTCAATCGCTGAGCGGTAGGCGCCGATCCCGCTGATAACTTCTTCGAGAACCGCGGTCTCGTCTTCTGCGGATCGGGAGAACCTCCGTCCGCGATCAGTGAGCTTGTACTGCTCGCCATCCACCGCCAGCAAGTCCCAAGTCGTGTAGGCCCTGAGCTTGCGGCCGTCCAGCGGCGTTGCGCCTATGACGCCCTTCGCCTCCGAGACGGTCGCTCCGGCCGGCTTGGTCCGAAAGTACGCGACGACAGTCCGAACGTCCTCGACGGTAGTCTTAATGGGCAGCGACACGGTTCACCACTCCTCGGCGTCCTCGCGAGTCTTGCATCCGCCGCCCCCACTCAGTGCAGCGACACACCAGACGGTACTGATCTTGCTCGCGGGCAGGCTTGGGGAAGCGCCGACGTTGCCTAACATGACGGACCCGACCGCTCTATCGAGCGGTGCGACTCCTCGGCAACGGCTGCCGCTCGCTAGTCGACGGATAGGTCGCTGCGCGGATAGATTGCCAGCCGAACCGTTCCCTCCCGCGCACTGTATTCGTACTCCAACCCACTTCCTGCGGCGGCTGCTGCTTTCATCACCGGAGTCAGCGCCTTCGTCTGACGGATACCCCAATCCTGTCCGACTAGCACGGAGCTTTGGTCTCTGAACGGCTCAAGCTCCCGGGCACTCGTCGCCTTCCGCACCACCCACCGGCCGAATGTGCGGGAGGCGGCCGCCGCGTCCCAAGCGAGCGTGAACGCCGAAGCAAGTGCGATCGGCGAACTGAGCGCAATGGAAACGAGCGCGCCATAGACCGTGGCTACGGCCTCAAACGAACCTGTTCTCGAGTCGAGCAGCAGTAGGCCACCACGTTCTGGGCGGGGAGCTACGGGCCAACCGTCGATTCGTTCACCTCGACGCATCGCATCGACGATGACGGCGGCACGGCGCAAACCAAGGTCGACTGAACGAATGCTCCGCGCAACCCCGTGCGCGTCCTGACCTCTGTAGTGGATCGTCACGACGAATCCTGGGATCGCCGTCTCCTCATCGAGCCACCTCGGCCGGAGATATCCTGGTCGGCCGCCAGCCTTCGCCTCGGAGCGCGCTATCGCCGCGAGACGCTGAGCATCTGTGGGGCCGAGTTCCGCCGCGAGTCGATGCCGTTCACCACTAAGCAACAAGGGCGCTAGGCCTTGACTTGACGCGGTTTCATTAGCTAGCTGCGAGAGAGTCACGGGTACGAGCGAGTTCCCCTTGGACGTCACGAAGCTCTCCTTCAAACGGCGTCGTTGTGGCGACCGTACCGTCTACGGGACGACCGCGGAGGGAGCTAGACGCATCCGGCTGCAACTACAACCTCCCCATCGTGAGACTGGAACTGTCGGCCGAAGACCGTCGACGACCGAGGCGGTGCGGTCGCCGGACCGCTGGTACCGCCAGGGTGTCGCGAGCACTTGTGCCCGCAGGACTGAGTTCGAGGGCAACGCCGGGCACGAGTCCGCGGCCGCCTGCCCCGGTACCGGCCCGGTAAGCATCGAACAGATGCAAGAAGAGTGGTGGGCACGGGCTTCGCCGTTCGGTCGGTGGGGATGAGAATGGTGGGGCCGTCCGGCGACGTCGCGTGACTCTGGTGCGGTCGAGCCCGCAGACGAGTTCGACGCGGGGGTTCGGGGTGTGTCGCATTGTTGCCGTCGAGCACGCGGGTCTGTCTCCGATCACATGAGCCCCTCCGGGCGGCGCCCTGGTGTCGACCCTGGAGGTGATCGAGGTGGACGTGCTGGTCGAGCGGGTCGCTGGTCTGGACATCGGCAAGAAGATCGTCGTGGTCTGTGTGCGCACCCCCGGGGCCGGGGGCAAACGGATCTCCGAGACGCGCACGTTCCCGACGATGACGCGCTCGCTGCGGGTGATGGCGGACTGGCTGGTCGAGTCCGGGGTGACCCTGGCGGCGATGGAGTCGACCTCGACGTACTGGAAGCCGGTGCTCTACTGCCTGGAGGAGCAGGTCACGACCTGGCTGCTCAACGCCGCGCATATCAAGGCCGTGCCGGGCCGCAAGTCCGACGTGCGCGACGCGGAGTGGATCGCCCAGCTTCTGGAGCACGGGCTGGTCGCCCCCTCGTTCGTGCCCGAGGCCCCGGTCCGGCGGCTGCGGAATCTGACCCGCTACCGGATGCAGCTGCAAGGTGACCGCACCCGGGACGCGGGCCGATTGGAGAAGCTCCTCGAGGACGCCTCGATCAAGATCTCCGCGGTCGCTTCGAACATCGCCGGGGTCTCCTCCCGGGCGATGCTGGCCGCGCTGGTCGCCGGCGAACGTGACCCGGCGGCGATGGCCGATCTGGCCCGGTCCAAGCTGCGCCGCAAGATCCCAGACCTGCAAGAGGCGCTGATCGGGCACTTCGATGACCATCACGCCCTGATCGTCGGTCAGCTTCTGGCGCGCATCGCCTCGACCGAGCAGGCGATCGCCGACCTGGATGCCCACCTGGAGCAAGCGATGGAGCCGTGGGGGCACGAGATCGAGCTGCTCACCACCATCCCGGGGGTCGGCCGGCTGGTCGCCTGGACGTTCATCGCCGAGACCGGCGGGGACATGTCCCGGTTCGCCAGCCCCGGGCACCTGGCCTCCTGGGCCGGCGTCGCTCCCGGGATGCATGAGTCCGCCGGGCGGCGCCGGCCCGTCGGCGCCCGCCCTGGCAACCGGTTCCTGACCGCGATGCTCGTCGAGGCCGCCCAGTCCGCCTCCCGCACCAAGGGCACCTACCTCGCCGCGCAGTTCGCGCACCTGGCCTCCCGGCGCGGGCACAACCGCGCCCAAGTCGCCGTCGCGCACTCCATCCTGGTCGCGGCCTACTGGATGCTCGTCCGCGACGAGCCCTACGCCGACCTCGGCCCGACCTGGCTCACCGACCGCGGCGCGGATCAGGCTCGTACCCGCCGCCTGGTCCAGCAGCTCCAGGCCCTCGGCCACACCGTCGTCCTCAACCCCGCCGCCTAAGGACTTCCGAACAACGATCCGGGCTTCGCCCGGAGCTGTCGCGCGCCCGGTTCCGGACATTCACGGGTCAGTCAGCGGCCGTCATCGTCCTGGAGCCCCAAGACGCCGCCAGGGCCGGGACGTGCACCGGTCACCGCTCCCACCGGGCTGGACACCCGGCCGACCAGCAGTTGGAGAGCTGAGCGGACGACTGGCTCCGCACCGGTGGCACACCCTCAGCGCAGGTTGCGCGTCGGTTCGCCTACCTGCCTTTAGACGCCTGAAGCGCGTGGACCGCCGATCTTCTCCTCTCCGCCCGCACACCTGCAGGTAAGGGGCCGGTGGTCCGGCTCGCATGGCGGCGGTGAGGGAGGTGGCGGGCTTGATGTCAGTGCACAAGCTCACGGCCGGGGACGGGTACGCCTACCTGACTCGTCACGTCGCTGCGGGCGACGCGGGCCTGGAGGCGGGCGCATCGCTGACCGCCTACTACGAGCAGACCGGCAACCCGGCGGGCCGTTGGTTCGGCGAGGGCCTTGCCGGCCTCGGCGACCGCGAGCGGAGGGTGCGGCCTGGGGACGCCGTCACCGAGGACGCGATGACGGCCGTGTTCCGTGATGGTATCGATCCGTTAACCGATGACGGGTTGGGCCGGCCGTACCGCTCCTTCGATGACGGGAAGCGTCATGCGGTCGTCGGGTACGACCTGACGTTCACGGCGCCGAAGTCGGTGTCGGTGCTGTGGGCGCTGGCCGATGACGCGGTGCGCGTCATCGTCTATGACGCGCACCGGGCGGCGCTGGCGTCATCGCTGGAGTTCGTCGAGCAGCGCGTCATCCGCACGCGCACCGGCGACGGCGGCAGTCATCAGGTCCGCACCCGCGGGATGGTCGCCGCGGCGTTCGACCACTGGGACACCCGTGCCGGTGACCCGAACCTGCACACCCACGTCGTCATCGCCAACAAGGTCCAGGGCCCCGACAGTGCCTGGCGGAGCGTGGATGGGCGGACCGTGCACGCCGCGGTCGTCACCGTGTCCGAGCTGTATGACGCGTTGCTGGCGGACGAGCTGGCTCGGCGCCTGCCGGTGGAGTGGTCGATGCGCGACCGCGGCCCGCGCCGCAACCCCGCGTTCGAGGTCGACGGGATCGGCGAGGACCTGCTGGCGCACTTCTCCGCCCGGGCGGAGGCGATCCACTGCGCCGAGCAGGAGTGGCTCGCCCAGTTCGAGGCCACCCACGGCCGGGAACCGACCCGGGTGGAGACGACACGGGCACGGCAGCACCTGACCCGCGCCACGCGACCACCGAAGACCGTCCGGCCGCTCGCGGATCTGCAGGCGGACTGGCTGAACCGCGCCCGCGCCATGACCGGACTCGAGCCGCGCGACCTCGCCGCCCGGGCGCTGGCCGGCACCTACGGTCGGGCGCTGCATGCGCACGACGTCGGTCCGGAGGTGCGGGCGGCGATGGTCGCCCAGGTGCTCGATGACGTGTCGACGCGGCGGTCGGTGTGGACGACGTGGAACCTCGGCGCCGCAGCGGTTCGAGCGTCGAAGCCGCTCCGGATGGCCTCACCCGCCGAACGGCGGGAGCTGCTCAACGCGATCACCACCGAGGCGGCGGCGGCGTGCGTGCACCTGGACGACAACCGGGACCCGATGACGCGGCGGGTCGGGGAATCGCTGTTCACCTCGAACGAGTTGCTCGGCGCGGAGAAGGTGCTCATCGATGCCGCAGAGGCCACCGGGGCACCGCAGCGGCCGGCGGAGATGCTCGGCGTCATCCAGCTGCGCACCGAGCACCACCTCGGTGCCCTCGCCGCGGACCAGCGCGCGGCCGCGGAGGCCGTCATCACCTCCGGCCGACTGCTCGACGTCCTCGTCGGGCCGGCCGGGTCGGGCAAGACCACCACGCTGGCGGCGCTGACGTCGTTCTGGCGGCACGGCATCGGCCCGGTCGTCGGGTTGGCGCCCTCGGCGACCGCGGGGCGCGCATTGGCGGAGTCGCTCGGGGTGCCATGCGAGACGACGGCGAAGTGGCTGCACGAGTCCACCGGCGACGGCGCCACCACCCGCGCCCTCCGCTACGCCGACGCCATCGCTCGGGAGGCAACCCGGGACTACCGAGAGATGCGCGCGGCCCACGAGGAGCAGTGGCGGCTACGCGCCGAGCAGGACCAGTGGCGATTCGCAACCGGGCAGCTCGTCATCGTCGACGAGGCCTCCCTCGCCGACACCCGCACCCTCGCGGCCATCGTCGAGCAGGCGCGGACGGCGACCGCGAAGGTGCTGCTCGTCGGGGACCACCTGCAGCGCGGGTCGGTCGACGCCGGTGGAGCGTTCGGGATGCTCGCCCGCCGCGGACCCACCGCCGAGCTCACCAGCCTGTGGCGGTTCACCCACCCGTGGGAAGCCCGCGCCAGCCTCGAACTGCGCCGCGGCCACCCGGCCGCGCTCGACGCCTACGAGGCACACGGGGCGATCGCCTCCGGCGGGCACCATGCGATGCTCGACGCCGCCATCGACGCGGTAACGAGCGCGGACGAGAGGGGCCCGGTCGCGGTGCTGCAGGCGGCCGACAACCGGACCGTCCGCGAGCTCAACGCCCGCGTCCGCGCCGACCGCATCACCATGGGCGGCGTCGCACCCGCCGGGGTGAGCCTGCATGACGGGCTGACGGCCAGCGTGGGCGACCGGATCGTCACCCGGCGCAACCACCGGCGCCTGACCACGGGCGACGGGTTCGTGCGCAACGGCGCGCTGTGGGACGTCGCCGCAGTCCTGCCCGACGGCTCCCTCCGGGTGCGCGCAGCGAGCGGCGGCGGCACAGCCACCGTCCGGCTCCCGGCCGAGTACGTCGCCGAGCACGTCGAGCTTGGCTACGCCACCACCATCGCGCGCACCCAGGGCATGACCGTCGACGAGACGCACACCATCGCCACTCCCGGCATGGGCCGCGAGGACCTCTACGTGGCGATGAGCCGCGGCCGCCACACGAACCGCACGTACGTCGTCGTCGACCACGGCGACCCGAAGTGCCTGCCCGACCAGGCGCCGTCGTCGGGCCGGGAGGTGCTCGAGCAGATCCTGGCGACCAGTCACGTCGAGCCCAGCGCCACCGAGACGTGGGAGACCTACCACCCGGACCAGGCGACGCCGGTCGTGCCGCCCGCGCATCCACAGCAGCCGTGGAGCGTCGTGCCTCCACCCCCTGCGCCGCATCACTTGACCGCCGCGCCGCCGTCGTCCGCCGATGGACCTGTGCTCGGTCGTTGACCGCACCACCCAACCCAAGAAGAAGGAGAAGGACGATGACCACCACCACGCAGCACAGCGAGAGCGCCACCCCGACGCCGGCCCGGCAGTACTACCGCGTGAAGGACGCGGCACGGGTGCTCGGGGTGCCGCCCCGGACGCTGTACCACCTGGCCGAGCGCGAGCAGATCCCGTGCCGGCGGCTGGGCACGGTGATCCTCATCCCGGCGGCGTGGGTCGAGCGCGAGCCGACGATGCCGGTGAAGCGGCGCTGATGTCCGTCACCAAGCGGGTGCTCCCCTCGGGCAACGTGACCTGGCGCGCGAAGGTGTTCTTCGAGCGCCGGGTCATCGCGCAGCGGTCGTTCACGCGCCGGGTCGACGCGAAGCGCTGGGAGGCCGACCAGCTCGCGAAGCTGGACGCCGGCTCGTGGATCGACCCGGCGCGCGGGCGGATGACGTTCGCGGCGCTGGCCGAGGAGTGGCAGGCCTCGCGTGGTCACCTGGCGGTGCGCAGCCAGGAGACCACGCGGTTCCTGCTGGACAAGTACGTGATCCCGGAGATCGGCGCGTTCCCGGTCTCCGGGATCTCGGCGGCCGACGTCGAGCGGGCGATGTCGGCGATGACGGCCCGCGGCCTGGCGACGGCGACGCGGCGCAGGGCGCTGTCGATGGTCCGGCTGGTCTTCGACTACGCGATCCGCGACCGGCGGCTGTCTGTGAACGTCGCGCGGATGGTGTCGCTGCCGCGCGGGGCCACCAAGCGGGAGCCGCACTGGTTGCGGCCCGAGCAGCTCGGCCGGCTCGTCATGGCGGTGCCGCCGCTGTGCCAGCCGGTCGTGCTGTTCCTCGGGACGACGGGGTGCCGGTTCTCGGAGATGGCGGCGCTGCGAGTCGACGACGTCGTGCAGACCCCGCACGGGCTCGGCGTGCGCGTGCACCGGGCGGCGACGCAGTCCAAGCGGACGAGCGGGGCGGTGTTCGGGCCGACGAAGACGCACCAGACCCGGACTGTGCCGGTGCCGGCGGCGTTGGACGAGTACGTGCGGACGCGGGTCCCTGGGACGGCGCCTGGCGGGCACCTGTTCCCGAGCCCGCGCGGGGGCGTGTGGACCAACACCAACTTCCGTGCGCGGTCAGGGTGGATGGAGGCGACGCGGCGGGCCGGCGTGGAGGGGACGACGATCCACGACCTGCGGCACACGGCGGCGTCGCTGCTCATCGCGGCCGGTGCGGACGTGAAGGCCGTGCAGGTGATCCTCGGGCACTCCACCGCCACCATGACGATGGACCTCTACGGGCACCTGTTCAGCGAGGCGACGTGGCAGGCGATGGAGCGGCTGCCGGTGATTCCGCTCATCGAGGCGACACGGGCCATCGAGGCCCCACCGGGAATCGAGGCCTGAAACGCGTCAGGTGGGTGGCCTCCGCCCGGGCACCCAGAGATAGTTCAGGCGCGATCCCGGGACGTGCCCTTGCTCGCGGGGAGAAGGGTCGCGACGAGGGCACCGCCGACGGCGACCGCCGCACAGAGCGTGAGGGCCGCGTTCACGCCCGCCGCCGTCTGCGGGTCGGCGGACTGCCACGTGGCGGAGACGACTGCGACGCCCGCACCAATCCCCCAGAGGTAGAGGGCTCGCGAGACGACCCAGCCGGCGTCGACGGCGTCTGCCGGGGTGCCGTCTTGGATCGTTCGGTCTGCGGGACTCTCGAGCGCTCCGATGCCGGCGCCGGCGACGGTGAGCGGCGCGAGGACGTACCACCAGGGAGTGGTCGGCGTGAGGTGGGCGGCCCAGAAGATGCCGGCCCCGGTCACGAGGAAGCCGGGGACCAGGAACCACCGGGGGTCGAGGCGGCCGCCGAACTGCTCGACCAGCGGTGCGGTGAGCAGCGCCCCAAGGATGATCGGCATCAGGAGCAGGCCGGCGACGATGGGCGAGTGGCCCTCCTGGTCCTGCAGGTAGCCGGACAGAGCGAGGAAGACGCCGAGGCTCGCGAACTCCGTGAGCGCTCGGACGGTGCTGCCGACGGTGAAGCGCCGGCGCCGGAGCAGGCGAAAGCTCACGAGCGGGTCGCGCTGGCGCAGGTGGACGGCGACGAGCAGCACGGACCCGAAGACAGCTGCCACGCCAGACGCGACGACCCGGGCCGAGGTCCAACCGAGCCGCGGCCCCTCGATGACTGCGAAGAACGCCCCGGTGGCCGCGACCATCGCGAGGACGGTGAGGACCAGATCGCGGCCTGAGGTGCGGACCAGAGCAGACGGCCGAGCCGACGGAAGACGCCGGGCCGCGACGACGGCGACCGCGGCGCCCACGGACGCGTCGAGCCAGAACTGCGCGCGCCACGAGAGCAGCGTTGCGAGGGCGGCGGGAAGCACGGGGCCGAGGGCCGCGCCCAGAAGCGCCGCGATCGCCTGGGCCTGCGAGGCCCGCCCTCCGTCCCCGTGGGCGCGGAGGAGTGCCCGGACAGCCGGTTCGAGAAGGGCCACGCCGACGCCTTGCAGGCTCCGCGCGACGAGGAGGACGGCGAGCGTGGGCGCCAGCGCGGCGACGACCGAGGCCAGTGCGAAGATCCCGACACCGACGAGCAGCATGCGGCGCCCGCCGAGCGTCGCGACGAGCCGAGCACCCAGCGGCAGCGTCGTCGCTACGGCGATGACGAACGCGGCGACGATCCAGGTGCCTCCCGCGATGGTCCCCCGCAGCTCGCCCTGGATCGACGGGAGGAGGATTACGACGCCGGCGAGATCCAGCACCACCACGAAGGTCGCGGCCGCGAGGATGACGGTGGAGGTCTTCCGCGTCCCTCCCTCGCCCCGTGCGGAGGCGCGCGGCTGCGGTTCCATCACGGCGCCGCCGTCTCCGTCGAGCCGAGCAGCACCACCCGCAGCGCCGTCGCGGCCCCCCCGACGTCGAGCTCCGGGTCGAGCAGCGCGTGCAGCCAGAGCCCGTCACCCGCCGCGACGAGCAACGCCGCCGCGGCGCGCGGCGGCAGGACGCCGGGCTCGACCGACCCGGCGGCGCCCTGACCGACAAGCACCTCGATCCGCTGCCGGAGCCGTCGGAGGGTCGCCGCGATTCGCTCTCGAAGCACCTCGTCGCGCGTGGACTCGCGCATGGCCTCGAGCAGAACGCTCATGGCCACCCTGTCCCGATCCGTCCCGGCACCAGCGACGGAGCGGAGCAGCGCGTCGACCGACGTCACCGACTCGAGCGCCGCCGGGAGCATCGCCTCCGCCACAGCCGTCGCGGCATCGATGAGCAGCAACTGCTTGCCCGAGAAGTGGTAGCTCACTGCGCCGTGCGGCAGGCCCGCCCGCTCAGCCACCGCACGGGTCGTCACGCGGCCCCAGCCCACCTCGGCGATCAGCTCGGCTGCTGCGGCCAGCAACTGGTTCCGAGTGGCGCCCGTCGCCCCGGCGCGGCTCACCGCAGCCGGTTGTCCATCTGGCCTGTCCACATGGACAACATACTATTTCGCCGGGAAAGCCGACGACTGCCCTCTCGCCTGCGATTGCGCGACGAGACGCCTACGACATCGAGGCCGCCGTCTCGTGACGCCGGTCAAACGCGTCCTCAACCACGCGGTGCGTACATGATCACCGCGACGCCGACCAGGCAGATGATCGCCCCGGTGATGTCCCACCGGTCGGGCCGAAACTTGTCCACGATGACGCCCCAGGCGAGTGAGCCGGCCACGAAGATCCCGCCGTAGGCGGCGAGAATGCGACCGAAGTTGGCGTCGGGCTGCAGCGTGGCGACGAACCCGTAGAGACCGAGCGCGACGACGCCCGCCCCGACCCACAGGAGGCCACGGTGCTCCCGGACGCCCTGCCAGATGAGCCACGCGCCGCCGATCTCGGCCAGCGCAGCGACAGCGAACAGGACGAGGGAACGCAGCACGGTCATGGCGACAGTGTGCCGGTCCGCACCTCGTCGCCCCGGTCCACGGCGGCTGAAGACTCGAAGGGCAGGCCTGCGGCCAGCCATTCAGCCTTGCCGCCGGGGTAGACGCGCACGTCGGTGTAGCCGACTCCGGTGAACGCGGTGGCAGTGACGGTGGAGCGTCCGCAGCCGGGGCCGGAGCAGTAAACGACCACGGTCCGGTCGCGGTCCGGCGCGATGCGCGTCGCCTCTGCTGCGGTCAGCCCTCCGAGGACGTTGACGGCGCCGGGCAGGTGCTCGGCGGCGTAGTGAGCGGCGGGCAGCGCCTCGACGAGGGTGACGACGTCACGCTCGAGCAGGGCGAGGAGCTCGTCGCGGGTGATGAGCTCGGGCATCGGTTCTCCTGGGTCTCGGTTCTCGTGGGTTGGTGTTGGGGCGGTCGGGCGGTCAGCAGGCCCCGCCGCACCCGCATGCCGAGGCACCCTCGGCGGCAGCAACGGCAGCGGCCCGCCGTCGGCGCACCCAGATGGCCGTCGTGACGAGGGCGCCGACGACGGCGACGACTCCGAGAGCGACGGCTTCACCGCCGGTCAGGAACGCCCCGATCCCGGCGACCAAGCCACCGGCTGCGATCAGCGGTATCGAGCACGCGATGGCGCAGGCGAGGACAACACCGATGCCGGCGAGGGCGCCCTTCCTGGCGTTCGGGGTACCGGTCTTGCGGGCGTCCTCATGGGCATGGTGGGTGGTCGTGGCGTTCATGGCGTTCTCCCTCAGGGATGTGTGCTGGCAGGGGGCATCGCGACCCGAACGGACGCGCCGGGTCGTGGCGAGTGGGCGTGGGTCAGGCTGCGGTGCCGAACATCGCGGCGACGACGTCGGCCGCGTCCGCTGGCGCCTGGACGTCGAGGCGGATCTGGCCGGTGGTCAATCGGACCGTGAACGTGAAGAAGGTGCAACAGTCCTGCTCAGCGGCGGCCAGGCGGACCACCTCCGCCGCCAGCTCGACGGACGCAGGGAAAGTCAGGGCCATCCCGCCCTCGATCGCCTCCCGGGAGGTGGCGTGTGGAACGAGCGCCTGCCAGTCCGCGATGCGGTCGGGAACGGCGCCGGCGTCGAGCGAGCACGCAATAGCGACAGTTTCGTCGTCGGCCGCGTCTGCTGCCGGGGGGCATCTCAACGGGACGAAGGTGCGGCGGTTCTCCAGCCGCTCCGGCGGCGCCGTCATGACGCACGGGCACTCGGCACCGCACGCGCCGGCCGTCGGCGCCGCCGCGAGCCGAGCGGAGACGGCTTGCAGCTGCGCCGCGAGGGCCACGAGCTCGCCGATGCGCGTCTGAGTCTCCGCGAGACGCTCGGCGACCATCTCCACCACCTGGTGGGCGACTTCGGTGCAGTCCTCGACGTCGTAGGCCTTGACCAGCTCGGCGACGTCGGTCAGCGGGATGCCGAGGTTCTTGGTGGCCGTGATGAAGCGGAGCCGGGCGATGTCGGCGTCGTCATAGGTCCGGTAGCCGTTGCCGGTCCGGGCGGGCGCCGCCACCAGGCCAATGTCCTCGTAGTAGCGCAGCGTCGTGGCCGGGACGCCCACCCGCTCTGCGGCCTCTGCGATCCGGTAGCTCATGGCCAGGACCGTAGACCTTCAACCCGACTTAAAGGTCAATGGCTACAGCGCGACCGACCCCGGCTTATCCGCCGACGTCCGTCCACGTCCTTGACAGACCGTCCATGTCCTGAGACAAGTCGCTGACCACACGCTGACCAAAGAGCGCCAAATCGGACACCGGACCCGCCGCGACTGCGGCGCCGAAATGCCGGTTGACCTGCACAAACACACTGTGCGCCTGGCGCGATTCGAACGCGCGACACCCGCTTTAGGAGAGCGGTGCTCTATCCCCTGAGCTACAGGCGCTCGGGGCGCGCGGCCCCGGACGGTCCCTCGGCAAGGCCAGCGAGCCCGCGTTGAGACCGAGTCAGCCTACCGGCCCACCGACTCGCGGTCCGTCGACATCAACCACGAGCTCACGGAGCCGCATCTGCCGTCGCGTCCGCCCGGTGTCCCACGAGTGGAACGCGATCACGTCCTCCCCTGACGGTCCCACCACGAGGCTGTTGTGGCCCGGGCCGATCAGCTCGCCGCCGGTCGACAACAGGGGCGGCGAACCCTCAGGTGCCGGCGTCCAAGGGCCAAGCGGGTGGTCCGCCACCGCCCAGGACACGGCGTACCCCGGCCCGGTCCACGCGCCGCCGGAGAACGTCATCCAGTACCGCCCGTGCCGTCGCACCACGGACGGACCCTCCAGCGTGTGCCAGTCGTACCGCGCTCCGTACATCGAACGGTCGCGCTGGTAGATCTGCCAGTCGGCGAACGGCGCCAGCACCGGCAGCGGCCCACCAGCCACGGTCACCGGAGAAGCCAGCTCCACGACGGCCAGGTGCGTCCCCGGCCGCGGGTGGTTCAGGACGTCCCGGGCGTAGAAGAGGTAGCGGCGCCCGTCGTCGTCCACGAAGGGGTGCGCGTCGATGGCGAACCGCTCGTCGGGCGTCAGCACGGTTCCGGTGTCGGTGAACGGCCCGAAGGGATCGTCCGCACGAGCCACCCGGATGTGGTGACCGTCGATCCCGCGACCCACGGAGTAGTACATCCACCACGCACCGTCCAGGTGTGCGACCTCCGGCGCCCAGTACTCGTCGCCCACCTCTGGCGCCAGACGCTCCAGGACGAAACCGCGGTCGTGCCAGGTGCGGAGGTCAGGGGACCACAGCGCCTGGAACACCCGCTCCCCTGGGGGCGCGACGTCCGCTGGCGGTCCGGACCCGTACGCCGCGTAGTCGCCGTCGGGCAGCCGCAGCACGAACGGGTCGGCGAAGTAGCCGTCCCACGCCGGTTCCGCCGCCGGTCCCATCACCCGGTCCGTCAACCGTCCCGCGGCGCGACCGGGAGCCCGCCGGCACCCGAAGGCGACCCCGCCACGCGACCACTCGCCATCGGCCCGGCGTCCTCCAAAGCAGCACCGGTGACACGGGCGAAGTCCTCCGCCGCAGCAGTCGGCGTCCGGCCCAGCACCCCATCCCCACGCTCGCCGAGCCGCAGCAACCCCATCCGGCGCAGGAACGGTGTCCGCCCCTCCCCCGGGTCCCCCAGCGGTGGAGCGGGCGCCACCTCGACCTCCCCATCGGCCCCGGCAGACGCGACCGCGAACTCCTCGACGTTCGCGCCGCCGGCGGCCCAGGACCAGTCGACGAAGTCGAGCAGCGGCCACCACGTGTACCCGCGCAGGTCCACGCCGTCCGCGCGCAGCTGCGCGACCGCAGCGACCGAGTCGCGCAGCCACGCCCGGCGCCGGTCGTCGTCGCCCTCGATGCTGGTCTCGGTGATCGCCACCGGCAGGCGGTAGCGGTCGGCGAAGCCCTGGATCGCGTCCCGCAGCCCCGCGGCGCCGCGATCGTAGGAGACCTGCACCACCTCGCCGTCCCGCGAGACCAGCCGGCGCGGCGTCAGGTCCGGGTAGTAGTTGACCCCCATAACATCGAGAGCAGCAGGGCGTCCCATCAGCTCGGCGAGCTGCCCGGCGTCGGCCCCGTGCTTGAGCAGCCAGCCGCGCATCGGGTGGTCCTCGCCCACCCGGCCCAGCACCAGGTCGGTCGGCAACCAGCCCACCGCCCGCAGCAACTCGGCGTCGGCCCCGAGCGAAGCGTCCTCCGCGCGAACATCGGTCGCCGCCTCCACGTGCACGATCACGGCGTCGGGCTGGGCCGCGCGGATCGCCGCCACCGAGCGGACGACCCCCACCGCCATCGGCACGACGACGTCGACCCACCCCTCCCAGCCCGTGCGGTACGGGGGCCACACCCCGCGGCGGCCGCAGAACGACGCCGTCGTGACCGGCTCGTTCAGCGGGGTGAAGCAGGTCAGCCGTCCCCGGTACCGCTCGGCGAGCGCACCGGAGAACTCCGCGACGGCGTCGGGGTAGGCGGGGTCCGCGAAAGCCTCGGGCAGCCACGTGGGCGTCCCGTAGTGGACGATGTCCGCGACCAGGGTGATGCCCAGCTCCTCGGCCAGGTCCACGGCCCGGTCGATCGCCGACCAGTCGTACTGGCCGGGCGCCGGGTGGGCCAGCGGCCAGCTCATCCCGTAGCGCAGCGCGGTGGCTCCGAGCGACGCGACGGTCCTCAGGTCCTCCTCCATGAACAGCACGTGGTCGGTCAGCACGTGCTCGTCGAGCGGGACGCCTCCGCCGGGCCCGTCCTGGGGCGGGTAGACGCAGGTGTCCTCGATCCCGAGCGCCCAGGTGAACGTGGCGGGAGCGAACGGGTTGGAGCGGGTCATTTCAGTCCTGTCGTGGCAACCCCGGCGACGAAGTACCGCTGGGCGAAGATGAACGCGAGTGCGAGGGGGATCAGGGAGATGGTGGCACCGGCGAGCACCACCGCGTGGTCGGAGACGTGCTGGCCGGTGAAGAGGGTCAGGCCCGCGGGCAGCGTGCGCATGTCGACCGAGCTGGTCATCACCAGCGGCCACAGCAGGTCGTTCCACAGGTTCATGAAGTGCAGCACCGCCAGCGTGGCCAGCGCGGGCTTGGCCAGCGGCAGGATGATCCGCGCGTAGATGCGCAGGTGCCCGGCACCGTCGATGCGCGCCGCCTCGTCCAGCTCACGCGGGATCGAGAGGAAGAACTGCCGCAGCAGGAAGATGCCGAACGCACTGGTGGCCCGGGGCACGATCAGCCCCTGGTACGTGTCCAGCCAGCCGAGGTCGAAGAGCTGGATGAACACCGGGATCAGGGTCACCTGGAACGGGACCATGAGGGTGAGGATCACCAGCCAGAAGCACAAGGTCGCGCCGCGGAACGGGATCCGGGCCAGCGCGTAGGCGCACAGGGAGTCGAACAGCAGGCACAGCACGGTGGTGACGCCGGCGAAGACGAAGCTGTTGAAGATCAGCCGCAGGAACGGCAGCTCCTCCCAGATCCCTCGGTACCCGTGCAGGCTCCACTCGCTGGGCAGCAACCGGGCGGGGTTGGCGAACAGGTCGGCCTCGCTGCGGAACGAGCCGCCGACCATCCAGACGAAGGGCACGACGGCGAGCACGACGCCGATACCGAGCAGCACCCACTTGAACGAGGCGCGCAGCGCACGCGGGGAGCGGAGCGTGTCAGTCGACATCGTTGTACCTGAAGAAGCGCATCTGCAGCACCGAGGCCAGCACGATGATCGCGAACAGCACCCAGGCGATCGCCGACGCGTACCCGAGGTCGAAGTACTGGAACCCCTCGCGGTACAGCATCGTCACGAGCGTGTCGGTCGTGTTCAGCGGTCCTCCGTTGGTCATCACGTAGACCAGGTCGAAGACCTGCATCGAGTTGATCGTCAGCATCACCGCGGCCAGCAGCATGGCCGGCCGGATGGACGGCAGCGTCACGTGCCGGGTGAGCTGCCAGCCGTGCGCGCCGTCGAGCCGTGCCGCCTCGTACAGGTGGGCGGGCACGCCCTTGAGGCCGGCCAGCAGGATGATCATGGTGAAACCGGTGTTCTTCCACACGCTGACGGCGATCACGGTGGGCAGGGCCAGCGTCGTGTCCTGGAGCCAGCCGATCGGCGTCCCGCCCAGCCACGAGGTGATCCCCGCGACCAGGCCGATGTTCGGGTCGAGCAGGAACCGCCAGACGATGCCGATCGTCGCCAGCGCCACGATCGTCGGGAAGAAGAAGATCGAGCGCACGGCCCTGGTCAGCCACGAGTCACGCAGCAGGGCCGACGCCGCCGCGTAGCCCAGCACCATCTGGGCCACCACGCTGACCAGGCAGAAGATCAGGGTGACGCGCAGGGCGTTAATGAACAGCGGGTCGTCGAGCATCGCCAGGTAGTTCTGCGCGCCCACCCACTCCTGCACCTCGGCCCCGATGCGCCAGTCGTACAGGCTGTACCGGAAGGACTGCAGGATCGGGTAGACGATGAAGACGAGCAGGATCGCCAGGCTGGGCGCGGCGAACAACCAACCCGCCGTGCGGCGCGGACCCGCACCGCGCCGCCTCAGCGGACGGCGGGCCCGGTGGCCGCCGGGGGCGAGTGCCCCGGCAGCCACCGGAGGTGGAGCAGTGGTCATCAGCCCTGGCAGCCCGTCAGGCCGTTGAGCTTGTCCGACGCCGACGCGGCGGCCGTGGCGACGTCCGCGCCCCGGGTGATCTCGGCGATCAGCGGGACGTAGACCTCGCTGTCGATCCGGGTCGCCTCGGGCACACCCGGAAGGTACAGCCGCGCGCTGGGGATCGCCGCGGCGAAGGTCGAGACGACCTCGTTGGCGTTCAGCTCCGCGTCGTCGCCCATGTCCGTGCGGACCGGCGGGAAGCCGGAGTCGAGGGCGAACTGGCGCTGGGCCTCCTGCCCGGTCCACCAGGCGAGGAACTCCTGCGCCTCGGCCGGGTGCTCGGTGTTGGCCGACGCCGCAAGGGGCGCCGTCGACGCGAGGGTCACGTCACCGTCCACACCGGTCGGCACCGGGGCGATGCCCAGGTCGATGCCGGCCTCGGTGTAGCCGGGCGCGGCCCACGGACCGTTGAGCTGCATCGCGGCCTTGCCGGCGCTGAACAGCGAGTCGGACTCGGCGCCGGTCAGCCCCACGGGCATGACGCCGTCCTTCGCCAGGTCGGCCCACGTGGTCAGGCTCTCGATCGACTCCGGCGAGTCGAGCGCTGAGCAGTAGTCCGCGTCGACGATGTCCGCACCGTCCAGCCACTGCAGGATCGGCCACATCTGGATGGTCTCGCGCTCGCCGACCGACAGCCCGTAGACGCCGTCGCCGGTGAGCTGCACGGCGTAGTCGCGGAACTCCTCGACCGTGGCCGGCGGACCATCGATACCGGCCGCGTCGAACAGGGCCTTGTTGTAGTAGAGCTGCAGCGTCGCCATGTTCGCCGGGACGGCGTACAGGGTGCCGTCGAAGGTGAACGCGTCGATCGCCGCGGGGGCGAGGTTGTCCGCGTCGATCTGACCCTCGCCGCTGCCGAGCTGGTCCAGCGGCAGCAACGACGACGTCTCGAGGTACTGCGCGACGATGTTCGGGTCGAAGTTCGGGGTCGCCAGGTCGGGGCCCTGGCCGGTGGCCCACGCCGCCGGGAGCTTCTGCGCGATGGTGTCCCACGGCTGGATCTCCATGGTCACCTGGATGTGGTCGTGGGTGTCGTTGAACGTGTCGATGAGCGCCTCGTAAGCACCACGGTCGCCCCCGGTGAAGCCGGTCCACAGGCTGAGCTCGACGACCTCGCCGTCGGCGGGCTCGGAGTCGGTCGGCGTCGACTCACCGGGCGCATCTGGTTCAGGGCCGTCTCCGGACGAGCAGGCGGTCAGGGCGAGGGCGGCGGCGGACAGCAGCGCCACCGCCTGGAGGGGTCGGGCGATCTTCACGGGATTCTCCTTCGAATTGCGATGGGACGGACGGCCGGGCGGGTACCCGGGGTGGGCCGCGCGGTCACGGCTCCAGCGGCTCGCAGCCGCAGGACTGGCGGGGGACGAGGCCGACCGGGACCACGGTGTGCGGCTCCGGTGGTGTCTTGCCGGCGATGAGGTCGGCGAGCTGGTGGGTCGCCTGGCGGGCCATGTCGACCGCGGGCACCCGGACCGAGCTGATCGACGGTGTGGTCAGGCGGCTCAGCCCGAAGTCGTCGAAGCCGATGACGGCGACGTCGTCGGGCACGCGGGCCCCTCCGCGTCGCAGCACGCGCATCGCGCCGAGCGCCATCTCGTCGTTGGCGGCGACCAGACCGTCCAGCGCACCGGTGCCCAGCGCCTCGCCGGCCTGCTCGCCGGACTCCTCGCTGAAGTCACCCTCGACGACGCTGCCCTCGACGCCGCGCTCCCGGCAGGCGGCGAGGAAGCCGTCGCGCCGGTCCATCGCGCTCTGGTGGTCGAGCGGACCGGTCAGGTGCACCAGGCGGCGCCGGCCGTGGACGTCGATGAGGTGCTCGGTGGCCTGACGGGAGGCGGCGACGTCGTCGATCCCCACACTGACGGCGTCGGGCAGGTTGGGGAAGCGGCCGAGCAGGACGACCGGCATGCCGTTGGAGACCAGGTTGACGATGCCGGGGTCGTCGGCCGCGGCACTGGTGACGATCGCGCCGTCGACCCAGCCGGCCCGCATCACCCGGTCGTAGGCGACCTCGCCGTGCAGCTCGTCCGGGTTGGTGGAGAGGATGAGCTGCAGGTCGCGCTGGTTGACGGCGTCGTTGACCCCGGTGATCACGTGCATGAAGTACACGTGGCCGAAGACGTGCTGGGACGTGTTCGGGACGATGAGCGCGACGGCGCCGATGTGGTTGGCGCGCAGCGCACGGCCGGCGGCGTTGGTGACGTAGCCGAGCTCGTCGGCCGCCTGGCGGACCCGGGACTTCGTGGCGGCGCCGATGCGCGGGTGGTCCTGGAGCGCCATCGACACGGCTGCGACGGACACCCCGACGCGATCGGCGATGTCTCGCAGGGTCACCGTCGGCCTGACGCCCATCGGGTTCTCCTTCGGTCATCGCGGGGTGAAGCCTGGTCTTTCCGTCGTGCTGAAACGTTAAAGCAACGTCACGGTGAACATCGATGTGCTGTAACGATTAAGCAGGACAGTAGCGGGCCGACGGGCAGTTGGCAAGGTCCGGGCGCCGGTTGGGTGGACCGGGGCCCAGGCGGGCACGGCCGTGGGCTCGCGTCCGACGAGCTGCACTCGGCTGCCACCGCATGCCTGCCCACTCCGGCCGGCGGCTGCCTACGGTGGGGGCATGGCCCACGATCACCGGAGCGACCACCGCACGATCGGAGTACCCGGAGTGCGCGTCGGGCACTGGACGGACGCCGTCGCCCGGACCGGGTGCACGGTGGTCGACCTGCCGCCGAACACGGTGGCGTCCTGCGAGGTCCGGGGCGGTGCACCCGCCTCCCGGGAGCTCGTGCTGCTCGCACCGGACAAGGCGGTGGCCCGCATCGACGCGGTGCTGCTGACCGGCGGGTCCGCGTTCGGGCTGGCGGCGGCCGACGGCGTCATGCGGTTCTACGAGGAGCGCGGGCGCGGCGTGACGACGCCCGCGGGGGTGGTGCCGATCGTGCCGACGATGGCGCTGTTCGACCTCGCGGTGGGTGACGCCGGCGTCCGGCCGACGAGCGAGTCCGGTTACCTCGCTGCCGAGGCGGCCCAGGCGTCCGAGGAGGGGCACCTCGTCCTCGGCGCGGTGGGCGCGGGTACCGGGGCCTACGCCGGCCAGTGGCGCGGACCGGAGGGACGACGCCGGAGCGGGCTCGTGTACGCCGAGCACCGCCAGGGTGACCTCGTGGTCGGCACCCTGTGCGCGGTCAACGCCTTCGGGGACGTCGACGACGGGACCGGCAAGGTCTCGCTGGAGGCGGCCGGCGCCCTGGAGTCGCACTTCGGGCTCAGCGCCGATCCGGCGCCGGCAGGTCACCCGACCAACACGACGATCGGCGTCGTGCTCACCAACGCCGTGCTGGACAAGATCGGTTGCCAGATCGTCGCCCAGGGTGCGCACGACGGACTGGCGCGCGCCGTCACCCCACCCCACACGCGGGTCGACGGCGACGGGTTCATCGCGGCGGCGACCGGGCAGGTCACGGCGAACGTCGACACGGTACGGCTGCTGGCGCTCGCCGCGACCGCGGACGCGATCCGCTCGAGCGTCGACCTGGCCGGCGACGGCTGACGGTCGGTCCTTCGTCTGCGGCCGACGCCGGTCCCGCGCCAGCGCCCGTGACCGTGCCCGTGCCCGTGCCCCGACCGGTACCCGGCGCCGGAGGTCAGCCTCCGAACGTGGTGTCCGTGGAGCTTGCTGCCCCCGCTCCGACCTGGGCGACCTCCTCGGCAGCGAGCGCGTCCGTGAGCAGCGCGACCAGCGCCTCGAGCTGCACGTCCGTGGACGACTCGGCGTCGTCCTCCCCCGCCCCGTCCAGCGCACGGGCGGCGAGGCCGGACTTGCTGTCGATGAGCTCGGCGATCTTGGAGTCGATGGTCTGGGCGGCGATGATCCGCCACGCGGTGACCGGCTCGGACTGGCCGATGCGGTGGATCCGGTCGATGGCCTGGGTCTGCTCGGCGTCGGTCCAGGACAGCTCGGCCAGCACCAGGTTGGAGGCGACCTGGAGGTTGAGCCCGACGCCGGCGGCCAGCAGCGAGCACACCGCGACGGACACGTCGGGGTCCTCGGTGAACTCCTTGACGTTCCGCTCGCGCACCTTGGCCGTCTGGTCGCCGCGGATCGAGGCGTACCGGATGCCGCGGTCGGCGAAGAGCTGCTCGGCCTCGTCCAGGACGTCGATGTGCTTGGCGAAGAACACCACCTTGCCCACGTTGCGGGCCAGCTGCGCGGCGTAGTCGGCGGCCGGTCCGGCCTTCGCCTGACCGATCCGGCGCACCATGGTGAAGACGTTCTCGCCCTTCTTCTTCGAGCTGGAGTCCTTGAGCTCGGCCGCGGCGACCCGCCGGGCGAGGTCCAGGTCGATACCGTCCGGCGCGACGTCGTCGGCGCGCGCTTCCAGCGCGGAGCGGTAGCGCTCGACCAGGCGGCGGGCCAGTGCGACCTCGGCGGCCCGGATCGACCGGCCGACCGCACCGTCGAGCTCGACCGGCAGGTCCGCCACCCGGCGCGCGGGCAGGTCCTCGATCACGTCGACCTTGCGGCGACGCACGATGCCCATGTCGATCACCGCGCTACGGGCGGCGGCGTAGAAGCCGCGGTCGGCCGGCGTCAGGCCGGTCTCCTCGAGCGAGGTCATGAGCTTGCCGAGCGGCTTCTCGTCGTCGATCCAGCCCAGGTACTGCCAGATGGCCCGGAAGTCCTCGATGTCGTTGATCAGCGGGGTCCCGGTGAGCGCCATCAGCAGCGGCCGGGGCGTGCGGGCGCGGATCCGCTCGGCGATGTCGAGGACGTGCTGGGAGCGCTGCGAGCGCTTGTTCTTGATGAAGTGCGCCTCGTCCAGGACCATCCCGCGGAAGCCCAGGTCACCGAGCCAGCCGACGTGCCGGTCGAGCAGCGCGTAGTTCACGATGACGACGTCGGCGAAGGCGTCCACCTTGTCGCCGTCGCCGTGGATGATCGTCGGCCGGCGGAGCGGCGTCCACATCCCGACCTCGTGCGCCCAGTTCGTCTTGACCACGTTGGGCGCGACGACCAGCAGCGGGTAGGCATCGGCCGTGTGCGCGGCCAGCAGGGCCTGGGCGGTCTTGCCGAGGCCGGGCTCGTCGGCGAGCAGGAAGGTGCGGTGGCCGGCGGCGGTCGCCGCGACGAGCCGCGCCTGGTGCGGCATGAGCTCGCGGCCGGCGGGGAGCGGGACCGGGCGCGGCTCGGGCAGCTCCATGCAGGCCGGCTCACCGGTGGCGGCGTGCTCGAAGGAGCGGAAGAGGGGCTCGAGCAGCTCCCAGCCCGCGAGACGGCGGGGCCTGGCGGTCCGCTCGGCGGCGGCCTCGAAGTCCGGGGCCAGGAACGGGTTCGCCATCTGGCGGGAGATCACCGACTGCGGCACGACCTGCTTCTCCGCGCCGGGGGTCGGTTCCGGCGGCGGTGGTGGCGGCGGCTCCTCGGGTGGCTCCATGCCGGCGGAGCGCAGCACCGTCGCCTTGAACGCACGCGCGGCGTCGGAGACCCGGGCTTCCTCACCGAGCAGCCCGAGCAGCGAGGTGTCGCGGGCGGCGATCTTGGCCAGCAGCGTCGCGACGCCGTCGAGCCGCTTGAGCTCCTGGTCGCGCTTGGCCGGGGTCAGGGACTCGTCGGCCTTCACCCGGGCCCGTTCCTCGCGCACGAGAAGGGCCACGACCTGGAACTTCGTGCGTACGGCCGGGCGGACCGGTGGGCGGCGGACGGCGTTCTCGACCTCGCGGGTGATGCCCGCGAGCACCGGGATCAGGCCCTCCTCGTCGCGGCGCTGGTTGCGTCGGCGCTGGTTGCCGGTGGTGCCGCGCTGGCCGCCCGACCCGGCACGCGAGGTGCCGGAGCCGCCACGCTGGCCGCCCGACCCGCCGGAGCCGCCACGCTGGCCGCCCGACCCGCCGCGCCCGCGACCGGATCCGCGCCGTCGTGGTCCTGCCACATCTCCTCCTTCGTCGCCCCCGCACCGCTGCAGCGGCATGGCGCAAGCACCGCGGGCACCGGGACCTCGTTCCGGCTCCCCGGTCCTGCCCACCGGGCCGGCGTCTCTCCCGGTGCCCGGCCCGGTACCCCCTCGTCGCCGAGCCGGATCCCGCTACGCGCCCGCACGGCGTGCCGACGCGAGCCCGAGCCCTGCGAGCGAGCGACATGTCGCCCTGCAGCGCGTCCCCGTCCGGCACCACGCGAGCACCCCGTGCTCGCAGCACCCCGTGCTCGCAGCACCCCGTGCTCGCAGCGAACCGTGCTCGTGGCGAACCGTGCTCGTGGCGAACCGTGCCGGGCGCCTCGGTGGATCGCCGCAGCGCACGAGATGACGCTGCGCGGCCCGCCGGGAACATGACGAGCCTACCGCTGCACATACGTCCCGGCGATCGGCTTACCATGGACGCTGCTCTTCCCGTCCCTCACCTGGAGCCCGATGCAGCCCGTCGTCTTCGTGCACGGCACCCGCACCTCCGCGGCGATCTGGGCCGAGCAGATGGCGGCGCTGACCCGCTCGGGTCACGATTGCCTCGCGGTCGACCTTCCCGGTCACGGCGCGCGTCGTGGTGAGACGTTCACCTTCGCCGGTGCCCTGGCGACCATCGACCGGGCGGTCGAGTCCTTCGGGACCCCGCCACTCGTCGTCGGCCTCTCCCTCGGGGGATACACCTCGCTGGCGTACGCGGCCGAGAACCCCGGCAAGGTCGCCGGCGTGCTGCTCTCTGGGTGCTCCACGGAGATCAAGGGCAAGCCGCTCGGCCTGTTCCGCACGCTCGCGGCCCGTGCGGCGCGCACGTTCGCCCCACACGGCACCTGGTACGTCGTGGACCAGATGCTCGCCGCCGTGCGGGGCTACTCCTCCCGGGCCGACCTTCGCCGGCTCGCCGTCCCGGTCTGGGTCGTCAACGGCCGCCGGGACCCGCTGCGTTGGGGCGAGCGGAGCTTCCTCGCCGCACACCCCGCCGCTCGGCTCACGGTGATCTCCGGCGCGGGACACGACGTCCCGCTGCACGCACCCGTCGCCTTCGCCCGCGCTCTGGCCGGGGCCGTCGCGGAGCTCGTGCGGCTGCGGGTACCGGTCCTTCCCCGCTGACGCAGTACCCCCGGGTCGCGGGTTCAAGTCCCGTTAGCGCGTGGTCGGCCCGATGGTGATGAGATGTGGCGGAGCCGAACCCGGGAGGCACCAGTGTCCGAGCAGGAACCCCAGGAGCACACACCGGTCACCTACGAGACGAGCGCCGAGGTTCCGGGGCCGTTCTTCCACGGGACGAAGAACGGCGTCCCCGTCGGCACCGAGCTCGTACCCGGGCACGGGTCGAACTTCCAGGACGGGCGCGTGTCGAACCACATCTACTTCACGGCGCTGCTGGACACGGCCGCGTGGGGCGCCGAGCTCGCCACCGCGCTGGCCGGGAGCGACGAGCGCGGCCACGTCTACGTCGTCGAGCCCCTGGGCCCGTTCGAGGACGACCCGAACGTGACGAACAAGCGGTTCCCCGGCAACCCGACGCGCTCGTACCGGACGCGCAGCCCATTGCGGGTGGTCGAGGAAGTGCGCGACTGGCCGGGCCACGAACCCGCGGTCGTGCAGGACATGCTGGCGAACCTGGCTCGGTTGCGGGAGCAGGGCCTGGACGTCATCGAGGACTGAGACCCCGGCATCGGCAAGCCGGGGTGGCACCTACTCCGGCTGGACCGTGTACTGCTGAACGGCGACGGCCCTGGCCTCGGCGATCTGCTCGGCGGTCGCCGTGCCCGACGCCTCGACCGCCGCCACCCACCGGTCGATCGAGCCCTTGTTGAACTCCACCACGATCGGTGAGTTCGCCGCTTCGGCGGGGTCGCCGATCGCGTCGCCGCGCAGGTAGATGCCGAGCCCGAGCAGGGCGCCGTCCCAGCCGGGCCCGGGGTAGAGGGCGCCGGCACCCGAGCCGGCCATCGCCATCGGCACCGCGTGGGCGAGCTCCAGCGTTGTCCGGTCCCCCGCAGGGGTCAGGCGCACGTCGACCAGGCTGTCCGGCGAGCCGAACGTCAGGCTCAGCCACGTCGGCCGCTCGCAGCGCCGGATCTCCCCACCGGCGTTGCCCTGGATCTGGAAGGTGCCGCCCTCGCGCAGGTCACCGGTCACCGGCGAGAACCAGCGCGCGATCCGCTCGGGATCCGTGAGCGCGTCCCAGACGTCCTCGGCGTCGGCCGGGTAGGTGCGGGTGAGCGTGACGACGGCCGATTCCTCGTCGGTCCGTACGTCGCGTCGGATGGCGTCCAGCTCGGTGAGCATGTCGAAGATCATTCGGTCCTCCCTGGTTCTTGGGTCCCTGGTTCTTCGGAGAGACGCCGTTGCCGGCGCCCCCGTGCGAGCTCCGTGCCGAGGGCGTCGAGGTGCTGGGACCAGAACACCCGGAAGCGGTCCAGCCACACGTCGACCTCCTGCATGGGTCCGGGCTCGACGGCGTAGAGCCGCCGCGCACCCTCGGGTCGCACGCGGGCGAAGCCTGCCTCCCGCAGCACCCGCAGCTGCTGCGAGACGGCCGGCTGACTGATCCCGAACTCCTCGCGGATCACCGCGGTGAGCTCGCCCGCCGGTCGCTCGCCGTCGGCCATCAGCTCCAGGAGCCGACGCCGGACCGGGTCACCCAGGACATCGAACGCGTGCATCCCGCCATTAGATCACTGACTACTTATCTAAGGCCACACTTATCCGTCGGCTTGGCGAATCGGGTCGAACCAGGGAAGTCTTGCCCTCGCTCGGCGCCGCCCCGGTCGTCAGACCGCCGGTCGTCAGACCCGCCGGTCGTCAGACCCGCCGGTCGTAGACCCGCCGCCGTCGTCAGACCGGCCGGTCGTCAGAAGGGTGGTGGCCTCTGGGAGCGCGGGAGTCGCTGGACGGCCCGGTCAGCTCCCGGAGTCACTCGATACCGATGGACGCTGGGCGTGCACCACACGAAGACACCGGGGGCGACCTGAGCCAGGGCGAACCCGCCGTCGGTCTTGATCTGGTGGTCCCGGGCGCACAGCGGACCGAGGTTGTCGTCCTTGGTCTCGCCGCGCTCGCGCCCGTACTCGACGGTGTGGTCCAGGTCGCACGCCTCAGCCCGCGCGCTGCACCCCGGCCGGGCGCAGTACCGATCCCGGGCGCGGACGTGCTCGGCCAACGCCGCCGGTGGCCGGTACCTGGTCCGGCCCACGTCCAGCACGGCCCCCGTGGTCGGGTCTGTGACAAGCCGGGTCCAGATGCCGTCGGCGGCAAGATCCTGGGCGGTCCCGGCCGTGATCGGACCGTACCCCACAAGCTCGCCGGGATCGTCACCGGCTCCTTGCAGGCTGGTCATCGGCACGGTCACTCGGATCTGCGACCGCGCCGAGAGGCGACGGGGCGGGGCTCCGCGAGCGCCGTGGCCACCGACATCGTCAGCATCGCCAGCGCCCTGGCCACCGACACGGTCAGCACCGCGAGCACCCTGGCCACCGACACCGTCAGCGCCGCGAGCACCGTCGTCGCCGACACCGCGAGCGCCCTGGGCACCAATGCCCCCAGCGGCACGACGACCATCACCGTCGACGCACTCCGCTGGGGCCGTGAAACGACCCAACGTCAGGTCGACCAGCAGGTCCGCCCGCAGCTGGTCCAGGGTGCGCGGGTCGCCGGCGTTGCGCGCACCGTGGGCGAGCGTGTCGATTCCCGCGTCCAAGCGGACCGCATCCGCAGCAGGCAGCACCGCCCACAGCCCCGCCATCCCGTCCGGCAGCACCTTCGGACGATCCACACGACGGCCGCGCCTCGCAACTCGACACCGCTCCTCGGCCCCAGCCGGGTCGGCCACGATCAACGCCCGCGCCACGTCCCGGCGCAGCTGCCCGACCGTGCGCCCCGGCGCCCCGGGCAGCACCGCGTCCTGGACCTCCAAGGCCAAGGGGATCGACACGTCCTCCAACGCGCCTACGAGGACCCTTGCGCGGGGCAGGTCGATGCCGCCGCGGGCCAGCGCGTCACCGGTCGCAGCAAGCGGGCCGCGGAACGCCCGGCCCTCGCGGACCAGGGACCACGCGGCTCTGCGCGAACAGCTCAACCGCATCGCCAGCTCTTCACCGGCGACATTCAGCTCACTGACCTTGCCCGCCGACTCCGGCCAGTTCGGATTCATCGACGGCCGATCCGCCAGCTCAGCCGCCGCCGCGGCGGCACCGGCGGCCACCCACGCCGCCAGTCTCTGCCACCCCGCCACCGCCTCGACGAGGGCATAGTCGTCCGCCTCGGCCGGCTCGCCCCGCTCCAACAGGTACGCGAGATCGGCACCCGGGGACTTCCCGGCCAGCTCATCGGCGAGCAACGCCGTGGGCTCGACGGGCCGGCAGACATCCTCGAAGGAGTCGCCGTCTTCACCGAGAACACCAGAACCGTCGGCACCCTGGCGACGCCCAGCCTGCTCGGCACCAACACGCGGCTCACTCCGCAGTTCGAGGGCCTCCCACGGATCGAGGTCGAACGGATCCGGCCCGAGCAGGTCGAAGTTGAATGCCGCGGAATCCGGACCACCCGGGTCGAATCCCGGATGGGCGCACGCCTCGTCGCCGACGCGCCAGGACGAGTCGTCGCCGGCACGCCGCCCGGCGGCAGCACGTATCCCGACCTGGCCATCGAACATGTGTACGACTCTATCCGCGAGGTCTGACATCCGTGCCGACCGTGCCGGGCCGTGCAGTGCCGTGCAGCGCCGTGCGACGATCGGTGCATGCCGCCACGCCTCACGCGCCGCAGCTGGAAGCGCCGGCCCGGCGTCGCCTCAGATCGCCCGTACGACACTCCTGCCTCCGACAACGCCCTCGGCCCGGCGGTCACCACGACGCCCACGACCAGCACGAACAACACGGTCAGCACGACCAGTACGGCCAACACGATCAGCACCACAACCACCCCGACGACCACCCCGACCCCGCCCAGCGCCGTGACCGGCATCGGCACCATCGACTCGGTTCTCGAAGCGGCGCTCGACAAGGCCGTGGCCATCCCGTCCAAGGCGATCCACGCACACGTCGACCGGCTGCGGCGGCGGCACCCGGAGGCCTCCCCGGAGCGGATCGTCACGCTCCTGGAGAAGCAGTACCTGCTCGCCGTCTCGACCTCCGGCGGCGCGGTCGGGGCGGCGGCTGCGGCACCCGCGGTGGGGACCGGCGTCGCGCTGGCCCTGACCAGCAGCGAGGTCGCCACGTTCTTCGCGGCCTCCTCCGCCTTCGCGCTCGCGGTCGCCGACGTGCACGGGATCGCGGTCGAGGACACTGCACGACGCCGCACGCTCCTGCTCGCGACCGTGCTGGGTGAGCAGGGCGCGGCGACCGTCGGGGCGGAGACCGGGGTCAACGTGGCGTGGGCGCGGACCCTCCTGGTGAACATGCCGACGGCGACGATCAAGCGGGTCAACAAGGTGCTCACCCGGCGCATCCTGCGTCGTCAGGCGGCTCGCCAGGGGGCGTTGGCGTTCGGCCGGCTGGCGCCCTTCGGCATCGGCGCGGTGATCGGGGCGACCGGAGCACGGGCACTGGGCCGTACGGTGGTCACCGGAGCCCGCCGCGCCTTCGGTCCCCCGCCGGACCACTTCCCCCGGGTGATCGAGCTACCCAGCACCCCGATCGAGCCCTAGCCCGGCGCGCGGGGCGTTCACCACCGCCCGTGCACGTGCTCGCGGATCCGCTGCTCGTAGACACCGCGCAGGCCCTCGAGCACCTCGTCACCGAGCGGCTCGAGGCCGGCGGCGCCGACGTTGGCCAGCGCCTGGTCGGGACGGCTCGCCCCCGGGATCACCGTCGAGACACCCGGCTGGTCGATGATCCACCGCAGCGCGAGCTGGGCCGTCGTCGCGCCGTCGGGCGTGAACCGGGCGACCTCCTGCGCGGCCGCCACCCCGACGTCGTACGGGACACCCGCGAACGTCTCGCCGACGTCGAACGCCTCGCCCGCGCGGTTGAAGGTGCGGTGGTCGTTGGCCGCGAAGGTGGTGCTCGCGTCGTACTTCCCGGACAGCAGACCGCTGGCCAGCGGCACCCGGGCGATGATCCCCACGCCCGCCTCGACCGCCGCCGGCAGCACCCGCTCCAGAGGCTTGCGCCGGAACACGTTGAGGATGATCTGGATGCTCGCCACGTTCGGCCGCGCGATCGCCGTCAGCGCCTCGTCGACCGTCTCGACCGACACCCCGTAGGCGGCGACGCGCCCCTCGGACACCAGCGTGTCGAGGTCGTCGTACGTCCGATCGCGCTCCAGCACCCGTGACGGCGGGCAGTGCAGCTGCACCAGGTCGAGCGTCTCCACCCCGAGGTTCTGCCGCGAGCGGTCGGTCCAGGCGCGGAAGGCGTCCAGCGTGTAGGCCTCGGCCACGTGCGGGTCCGCCCGCCGGCCCATCTTCGTCGCGACGGTGAGCCCGGCCCCGGGACCACGTGCGGCCAGCAGCCGACCCACGAGCCGCTCGCTGCGCCCG
This sequence comes from uncultured Actinotalea sp., assembly GCA_964416715.1. Classification (GTDB taxonomy): domain Bacteria; phylum Actinomycetota; class Actinomycetes; order Actinomycetales; family Cellulomonadaceae; genus Actinotalea. Next base: position 61,956 of record CAYQFJ010000001.1, read on the forward strand.
TCGCCGTACACGTCCGCGGTGTCCAGGAAGTCGACCCCGGCGTCGACCGCGGCGTCGAGCACCGCCATCGCGCGGTCCTCCGAGACATCGCCCCAGTCGGCACCCAGCTGCCAGCAACCCAGCCCGACCACGCCGACCCGGCGGCCGGTCCGTCCCAAGACCCGCTGTTCCATCAAGATGTCCGTCCCGTCGACGCGCCCACCACGGTGCTCCGTGCACTGCGACGTTACCGTGATCCCCTGACAGGCCCGGACCCGGTCCGGGAAGGCCCACGACGTCGGGAGCGGCATGGCACACCCACGGATGTACGACGACGCCGACCCCCTGCTCGGCCGGCTCCGCGCGATCACCGGGGCCCTCCCGGGCACGGTGGAGAAGGAGTCGTGGGGCCGACCGACGTTCCGGGTGCCCAAGATCTACGCCGTCTACGGCTCCGGCAAGGACCGGCCCAACGCGCTGATCTTCAAGCCGGACGAGGACGAGCGCGACGCCCTGCTCGACGACGCGCGGTTCTTCAGCCCGCCGTACTTCGGCCCCTCCGGATGGCTCGCCCTCGACCTGACGCCCGACGCCGACTGGCTGGAGGTCGCCGAGCTGCTCGCCTCCTCCTACCGGCAGGTCGCGGCGCCGGCCCTGGTACGCGACCTGGACGCCGCCGGCCCCGGGCTGCTGCACGACGCGGCGTCCCGGGTCTCCACCGCATGACGCGAGTCAGCGTCAGCCGGGTGCTGCCGGTACCCGCGGAGCGCACCTGGGCACTGGTCACCGACCTGCGCAACCACCCGCGGTGGATCCCGTGGACCCGGGTCGACGCGCCGAACGACCCGGTCGTGGGTTCGAAGGTGAGCGCCGCGACCGGGCCGCGCGGGCTCGCCGTCGTCGACCGGATGGTGATCGAGCGCTCCGACCCGCCGTCCACCGCCGAGGGCGTCCCCGGTACCGCGACCTACCGCAAGCTCGGACCGGTGCTGCTGGGCACCGCGGAGCTGCGCGTACGTCCGCTGACCGACGACCGCAGCCGGGTGACCTGGGTCGAGCAGGTCCACCTTCGTGGCACCCCGTCGTGGCTCACCGGCCCGCTGGTGTGGCCGTTCATGGCGGGCGTGGTCGGGCTCGCCCTGGCCCGGCTGCGGGCCGAGGTCTCGCGGAACGGCACCCGACCCACGCACCCGGGCCGTCCCCGGTGAGGAGGGCGCCGGAGGTCACGCGCCGTCACTACCTGATGTGCCCGCCGACGTACTTCGAGGTCACCTACGCGATCAACGCGTGGATGGACGTCGACCGACCCACCGAGACCGCCCGCGCCGTCGCGCAGTGGGAGACGCTGCGCGACACGTTCCTCGACTGGGGGCACGAGGTCGAGGTGATCGACCCGCTGCCCGGCCTGCCGGACATGGTCTACGCCACCGACGGCGCGACCGTCGTGGACGGGATCGTGTTCCCGGCACGCTTCCGCCACCGGGAGCGCGCAGCCGAGGCCCCCGCGTACGAGAGCTGGTTCGCCGCCCGCGGCTTCCCGGTCCGACCGTTCGAGGCGGTGCACGAGGGCGGCGACGTCCTCATGGCCGGCGACGTGCTGCTCGCCGGAACAGGCTTTCGCACCGACGTCGAGGCGCACCACGAGCTGGCCCGGCACACCGGTCGCGAGGTGATCGGACTGGAGCTGGTGGACCCGCGGTTCTACCACCTCGACACCGCGCTGGGCGTCGTCGACCCGCACCCCGACGCACCGCTGGTCGCCTACCACCCGCCGGCGTTCTCCCGCGCCTCGCAGCGGCTGCTCGCCGACCGCTTCGGCGACGCGATCCTGGTCGACGAGCCCGACGCCGTCGCCCTCGGCCTGAACATGGTCTCGGACGGCAAGAACGTCGTCCTGGCGCCCGACGCCGAGGGGCTGGCCCGGGCGGTCCGCGAACGGGGGTACCGGCCGCACCCGGTGGACCTGGGCGAGCTGCTCAAGGGCGGCGGCGGCGCACGGTGCTGCACCCTGGAGATCCGGTACGCCTCAGGCTGACGATCGTCCGACCCGTCCCCGGGGGCCCGTCACGCTCTGAGCGGAACTCGGGCTCCAGGTCGGGGAAAACCGGTGCGCGTGTCAGTGCCCGGGTGCAGCATTGACCCATGTCCGCAACGACACCGCCATCCACTGCGCCCCGATCCGCGCCGTCCGCCGCGTCGCGCCACGACCTCGCCGTCGAGGCGCACGGGCTCGTCAAGCACTTCGGCACCACCAAGGCCGTCGACGGCATCGACCTGGCGGTCCGCGCCGGGTCCGTGTACGGCATCCTCGGCCCCAACGGCGCCGGCAAGACGACCCTGGTCCGGATGCTCGCCACTCTGCTGCGCCCGGACGCCGGCGCCGCGACCGTGCTCGGCCGGGACGTGGTCCGCGACGCCGACGCCGTCCGTGGCCTGATCGGGCTCACCGGCCAGTTCGCCTCCGTCGACGAGGACCTCACCGGGACCGAGAACCTCGTGCTGCTCGCGCGGCTGTACGGCTACTCGCGCGCGGGTGCTCGCGAGCGGGCGGCCGAGCTGCTGCACGCCTTCGACCTCTCCGAGGCGTCTGCCCGCCCGGTCAAGACGTTCTCCGGCGGGATGCACCGCCGCATCGACCTCGCGGCGAGCATGGTGACCAGCCCTCAGGTGCTGTTCCTCGACGAGCCGACCACCGGCCTCGACCCGCGTAGCCGGAACCAGGTGTGGGACATCGTGCGCGTGCTCGTCGAGCACGGTGCCACCGTGCTGCTGACCACCCAGTACCTGGAGGAGGCGGACCAGCTCGCCGACCGGATCGCCGTGGTCGACCACGGCAAGGTCATCGCGGAGGGCACCTCCAGCAGCCTGAAGGCCTCGGTCGGGACCGGCGCGGTGCACCTGCACCTGGCCGACGCCGACCAGCGCGACCTGGCCGAGGAGGTCACCTCCCGCGTGCTCGGCGTGGAGGTCCAGCGCGGGACCGACAGCTCGGCGCTGTCCGCCCGGATCACCAGCACGGCCTCCGCGGTCGACCTGCTGCCCGCTCTTCTGTCGGCGGGGGTCGACGTGGCCGAGCTGTCGCTGGGGCAGCCGACCCTGGACGAGGTGTTCCTCGCCCTGACCGGTCGCCCCGTCGAGGAGGAGTCCGACGAAGGCACCGAGGACGAGGAGGGCGCGGCATGAGCGCCGAGACCGATCTGCGAGTCGAGCGCCCGGAGGAGAACCCGCTGCGCAGCGCGATCACCCCGCGTGAGCAGCCGCGCCGCCCCGGGGCGCTGGCCAACGCGCTGACCTTCGGCTGGCGCGCGCTGCTGAAGATCAAGCACGTGCCCGAGCAGCTCTTCGACGTGACACTGACCCCGATCATCTTCACGCTGATGTTCACATACCTCTTCGGCGGCGCGATCGCCGGCAACGTGCAGGCGTACCTGCAGTACCTGCTGCCGGGGATCCTCGTGCAGACGGTGCTGATCATCACCGTGTACACCGGTTTCACCATGAACACGGACATCACCAAGGGGGTGTTCGACCGGTTCCGTTCGCTGCCGGTCTGGCGCCCGTCGCCGATCGTCGGGGCGCTGCTGGGCGACACGGTCCGCTACACGATCGCCTCGGTGATCACGCTCGGTCTGGGCTTCGCGCTCGGGTTCCGCGCGTCCGGCGGGGTCGGCGGCGTGCTCGTCGGTGTGGCGCTGCTGCTGGTGTTCGCCTTCTCGCTGAGCTGGATCTTCACCGCGCTCGGTCTGGTGATGCGCTCACCCAACGCCGTGATGGGCACCTCGATGATCTTCCTGATGCCGCTGACCTTCGCCAGCAACATCTTCGCGGACCCGGCGACCATGCCGTCCGCGCTGCAGACGTGGGTGGAGATCAACCCGGTGAGCCACCTGGTGACCGCGATCCGCGGGCTGATGGCCGGGACCGTGACGTTCTCCCAGGTCTCCTGGGTGCTGATCGCGTCGGCTGCGCTGACCGCCGTGATGGCGCCGATCACCATGCGGCTGTACCGCAACCGGAGCTGAACGCCGCCGGGGCCGACGCGCCAGGGAGCAGCCGGCGGGGCAGTCGGCGGGTCAGCCGGCGTCGTCCTCGCGCGTCTCCGGTCTGCCGTCGGAGGCATCGCCGTCGGGGGCTGCGTCGTCGTCCTCGGCCTTCGTGGTGACGACCATGACCGGGCACGCGGAGTGATGCAGCACCGCCTGGCTGGTCGAGCCGAGCAGCAGGCCGGCGAACCCTCCCCGGCCGCGCGACCCGACCACCACGAGGTCCACCGCCGTGGAGAACTCGGTGAGCAGGGCGGCGCCGGTGCCGTCCAGGACGTGGCGGCGCACCTGGACCCCGGGGTGGTCGGCCAGCTCACGGTCGACGACGACGTCGAGCCCCTCGGCAACGTCGCGCAGCACCGCCTCGTGGTCGACCGCGGCGGGAAGCCACGCGAGGATCCCGGCACCGGTCCCCACCGGTACGCCGGCCACCGCGGTGAGCTCGGCGTCCCAGGCCTTCGCCTCCTTGATCGCGCGGCGCAGCGCGACCTCGGCCGCCGGCGAGCCGTCGACGCCAACGACGATCCGGTGCACCTCGTTCTGGGGCCGGTCGATGCCGTCCGGTCCCCACAGGTCCGCGTTGCGGCCCGGATCGAGCTTCCCGTCCTCCCGGAACGGCACGACCACGGTCGGGCAGTGAGCGTGCGCCGGGAGTGCCGAGGAGACCGTCCCGAGCAGCCGCCCGGCGAAACCGCCCCCGCCGCGTGTCCCCACCACCACGACCGAGGCCTCGCGGGACATGCCCACGAGCACCGCCGCGGCGTCGCCGGTCGCCACCGTCGACGCGACGGGCACCCCTCGGCCGGACAGTCGCTGCACCGCCTCGTCCAGCACCGCACGGGCGCCGTCGGCGATAGCGGTGTCGTCCAGCGCCGCGTAGCCGCCGTCGAGCGCGGCGGCCGTGAAGGACGGTACCGAGTAGGAGCAGACCAGGTGCAAGGAGCACCCGTGCGTGCGCGCGTACTGCGCCGCCCAGTCGGCTGCGTTCAGACTCGTCGGCGACCCGTCCACACCGACCAGGACCACGTCGTGAGTCATCGCGCCTCCTCGAGCTCGACTGCCTCGGCGTACGACGGCCGAGCCGTGCGTACAGGACCAGTGTGCCCCGAATCATCCCGCACCGGGGTCGCGGCGCGACACCTTCGGCGGGTCGCCCGAGGGCGCGAAACAACCGCGGAGGCGGTAGCCTGGCCGGACGGACATACCCCCTAGGGGTATTGAGCGAGAGGATCACTCGTGAGCAGCCCGCACGGTCACGACGCGCACGGCGGACACCACGCGCACGACGAGCGCGAGCCCGGCGCAGCACACGACGGCCGTGCCGGACACCACGCGCACGGCGGACACGATCACGGTGACCACGTCGCGCAGTTCCGGCGGCTGTTCTGGATCATGCTGGTCGTCGCTGTTCCCACGGTGCTGCTCAGCGGCATGTTCGCCGACCTCATCGGCTACCAGCTCCCCGCGGCCGGGTGGGTGACCTGGGTGGCGCCCGTCCTCGGGACGGTCGTCTACGTCTGGGGCGGACGTCCCTTCCTCACCGGAGCCGCCGACGAGGTCCGGGCACGCGCGCCCGGGATGATGCTGCTCATCGGCATGGCCATCACGGTGGCCTTCGTCTCCTCCTGGGGCGCCCGGCTCGGACTGCTCTCGGACGACCTCGAGTTCTGGTGGGAGCTCGCCCTGCTGGTGGTGATCATGCTGCTGGGCCACTGGATCGAGATGCGCTCCCTGGCCCAGACCTCCTCGGCGCTGGACTCGCTGGCCGCGCTGCTGCCGGACGAGGCCGAGCGGGTCACCGACGGAGGCGTCGAGAAGGTCGACCCCGCGGACCTCGAGCTGGGCGACGTCGTCGTCGTGCGCCCGGGAGGTCGCGTACCGGCCGATGGCGAGATCGTCGAAGGGACGGCCGCCGTCGACGAGTCGATGATCACCGGGGAGTCCAACCCAGTCCGGCGCGAGCCCGGTGACCACGTCGTCGCCGGCACGGTGGCCACCGACGACGCGCTGCGCGTCCGGGTCTCCGCGGTCGGCGACGACACCGCGCTGGCCGGGATCCGACGACTCGTCTCCGAGGCGCAGTCCTCCTCCACCAGGGCCCAGCGCCTCGCCGACCGGGCCGCCGGCTGGCTGTTCTGGTTCGCCCTGGGCGCCGCCGTCGTCACCCTGGTCGCCTGGATGCTCCTCGGCACGCCCGAGCAGGCGTGGACCCGCGTCATCACGGTGCTGGTGATCGCCTGCCCGCACGCCCTCGGGCTGGCGATACCGCTGGTGGTTTCCATCGCCACCGAGCGCGCCGCACGTGGCGGTGTGCTGGTCACCGACCGCATGGCGCTGGAGCAGATGCGCACGGTGGACACCGTCCTGTTCGACAAGACCGGCACCTTGACTGCCGGCCGCCCCGTCGTCACCGAGATCACCGCCGCCGAGATCAGCTCGACCTCGGGCGACGCCGACGAGCTGCTCGCCCTGGCCGCGGCCGCGGAGTCGGACAGCGAGCACCCGCTCGCCCGCGCGGTGCGCGACGCCGCGGCCGGCCGCGGGCTGAACGTGCCGGCCGCCGGCGACTTCTCCGCCTCGACCGCCGTCGGTGTGCGCGCGACCGTCGAAGGGCGGGAGGTCGCCGTCGGAGGCCCGGCACTGCTGGCCGAGCACGGGCACGAGGCGCTGGCCGCGACCGGTGACTGGTCCGAGGAGGGCGCCACCGTGCTGCACGTGCTGGTCGACGGCGAGGTGGCCGGGGCCCTGGCGCTGGCCGACGAGGTGCGGCCCGAGTCGCGCGAGGCGGTCGACGCCCTGCACGGCCTCGGCATCCGCGTCGTGATGATCACCGGCGACGCCGAGCCGGTCGCCCGCGCGGTGGCCGCCGAGCTCGGTATCGACCAGGTGTCCGCCCAGGTTCGCCCCGAGCACAAGAGCCAGAAGGTCGCCGAGCTCCAGGACGAGGGCAGGACGGTGGCCATGGTCGGCGACGGCGTCAACGACGCACCCGCGCTGGCCCAGGCCGACGTCGGCATCGCGATCGGTGCCGGGACCGACGTGGCGATCGCCTCAGCCGGGGTGGTCCTGGCCTCGGACGACCCCCGCTCGGTGCTCTCGGTCATCCGGCTGTCCCGCGCGTCCTACCGCAAGATGAAGCAGAACCTGTGGTGGGCCGCCGGGTACAACCTCCTCGCGGTGCCGCTCGCCGCCGGCGTGCTCGCCCCGATCGGCTTCGTGATGCCGATGGCGGTCGGCGCGCTGCTCATGTCGCTGTCGACAGTCGTCGTGGCGACGAACGCCCAGCTGCTGCGCCGCCTGGACCTCAGCCCGGAGGTGAGCGTCCGCGCGCTCGAGGCAGCACCGGGCATCGGGAGCTCGAGCGGCTCCGGCGTCCCCGGGAGCGACGTCAGGCCGGCAGGTACGCGGACCAGCTCGGGTGCGGGCGCGCCATCGCGGTGAGCACCGCGGAGCCCGCCCGTGGCGGGCTCGGGGTGAACCGCAGCCGCCAGCCGATCTCGGACAGCAGCCGGTCGGCCTTGCGGTGGTTGCAGCGGGTGCACGCCGCGACGACGTTCGTCCACTCGTGCGCACCGCCGCGCGAGCGCGGCAGCACGTGGTCCACGGTGTCGGCCGTGCCGTCACAGTAGGCGCAGCGGTGCCGGTCCCGTTGCAGGACCGTGCGCCGGGTGGGCGGGACGACCCCGCGGTACGGCACGTACACGTACCGGGTCAGGCAGAGGACCTGCGGAACCTCGAGGGTCATGTGCTCGGAACGGAGCAGGCGCCCGTCCGACTCCAGCACCACGGCCTTGTTCCGCAGCACCAGCGTCACCGCGCGCTGGACGCTCACCACGCACAGCGGCTCGCGCGTGGCGTTGAGCAGCAGCGCCCGGCGGAACGGGCCTTTGGGCTCCTGGTCGGCCGGTCGGTGCCCGCCGGCGCGTTCGGTCGTGGTCGGCGCCCGGAGCGCCTCCGTCCCCGAGGCCGCCGGAGGTCGCGAGACCTGCGGGCGGCGCGGGGCCGCGGTGACGCTGGACATGAGCACGACGGTCTCCTCGCCAGAGCGTTCGGGCCCGGCTGGCTGCGCGGGTCCGGCTGGTGGAGCAGCGGTGCCAGAGTACGCGGTGCACGACTCCGCACCCAACGACCACGCTGCCGACCGACGCACGAGAGCCCCGGACCGCACGGGTCCGAGGCTCTCGAGGAAGGCCCGATCGGCCCTGGAGGGGCCGAGGAGCGGGGTCAGCCGACCTCAGCCGACCCTGATGAATGTGGGGTTGCTCTGCCAGATCCCGCGGAACTGGATCGTCTTGCCCGGCCGCGGAGCGTCGATCTGCAGGCCGTCGCCGGCGTAGATCCCGACGTGCCCCGGGGACCAGATCAGGTCGCCGGGCAGCGCGTCCGCCGCGGACACCGCCGTACCGACGTTGCGCTGGGCGGACGAGGAGCGCGGCAGGCTGATGCCGAGCTGCGCGTAGACGTACTTGGTGAAGCCGGAGCAGTCGAAGCCGCTCGGCGACGAGCCGCCGTAGACATAAGGAACGCCCACGTACCGCGCGGCGATCTCCAGGACGGCGTTGCCGGAGACCGACTGCGGGACGGGGGCGTTGGCCACGGCGCGGGTCGACCGCGAGACGCTGGTCGTGCGACGGACCACCGGCTCGGGCTCGGGGTTCTTGGTGACCGTGAGGTCGGGGGTGGCGAACGACCACGCGGCCTCGGCCGAGACGGTCACCACCGGCGACGTCGCCAGGGCGGCACGCGCCTCGGCGGTCAGCGCGGACACGTCCACGGACGGCAGCGCGTTCGCGGCACCGTCGGTCGGGGCGGCGGAGGCCGGCACGGTCATCGACATGACGAGACCGCCGGACGCGGCGACGACCGCGGAACGCCGGCCGACGACGGCCAGGCTTCCGGTCGCTGCCGCGGCGAGGTCGTCCAGGGGGGTCAGGGGGCGTCGCGCCGCACGGTGTCTGGCGCGCTGGGGGCTGACGGTCACGCGGTACCTCTCCGAACGCCTACGAGGTGAGCTGTCGGGTTCGGGTGGGAGATCACCCGGCCTCGATCACATCGACGAGCGATGCTCACGCGGCTTCACCCCGAGGGCACCGTCTCCGGTGCCCGACTTCGTGGTTCCCCCGCTCCTGCCGGCGAGTCGTACGACCCCAGGCGGTGGCAGGACTAGGCGATCCACCCGAGGGCTCACGGAGGAGGGTTCCGTGGAGCAAGGCGACAGTACCCGACGGATCCGCCAGATGTCACGTTCCGGTCACGAAGTGGTCGCTCGATGCCGCTGACCTGCGACGTCGCTCGCGCCCAGGTGTGTCGGCGGTCCGGGGACGACGTGCACTGCCACCCGCACCGACGCGACCTCAGTCGGCCGTGGCGACCACGAAGACGTGCCGGGCGACCTCGTCGGGCAGGTCCAGGACGACGTCGGCCCCCGGCGCGCCCACGGTGACGATGCCGTGGCCCGCCTCCACCAGGATCGTCGCCCCGGGGAGCACCCCGGCGGACTCCAGGCGGCCGAGCAGCTCGATGTCCGTCTGCAGCGGCTCACCCAGCCGGCCCACGACCGCCTTGCGCTGGTCGTCGCCGGCGGGCTGCTCCTCGGCAGCGGGCTGCCCGCCGGGAGCCGCCGGCCGGCCGGGTGCCGTCGCCGCACCGCCGGCCACCGGACGGGCGAACGTGACCAGGCTGACGACGCCGTCGAGGAAGGGCTCGTCCGGGCGGTGGTCCCCGAGCTCGGCCAGCCCCGGGATCGGGTTGCCGTACGGCGAGTGCGTCGGGTGGTCGAGCAGGGCGATCAGCCTCCGCTCGACCCGGTCGCTCATCACGTGCTCCCAGCGGCAGGCCTCGTCGTGCACGAAGGACCAGTCGAGCCCGATGACGTCGGTGAGCAGCCGCTCGGCCAGGCGGTGCTTGCGCATGACCCGCGTCGCCTTGAGCCGGCCCTCGTCGGTGAGCTCCAGGTGCCGGTCACCGCTGACGACGACCAGGCCGTCACGCTCCATCCGCGCCACCGTCTGGGAGACCGTCGGGCCGGAGTGACCCAGCCGCTCGGCGATCCGCGCGCGCAGCGGGACGATCCCCTCCTCCGCGAGCTCGTAGATGGTCCGCAGGTACATCTCGGTGGTGTCGATCAGATCGCTCACGCTGGCGGCCTTCCTCGGTCAAGTGTCCTGCCCCAAGGCTACGGCTCCGGACGGCTCCGTGGTGGAGCGGTCCACCCACCACCGGGTCCTAGGCTGTCGGGGTGACCGAGATCGAGCTGCCCACGCACCTGCTCCCCGCCGACGGCCGGTTCGGTTCCGGCCCCTCGAAGGTCCGTCCGGCGCAGGTCGCCGCGCTGGCCGATGTCGGCCGTACCCTGCTGGGCACCTCGCACCGTCAGGCACCCGTGCGGACGCTGGTCTCCCGGGTGCGCACCGGCCTCGCCGAGCTGTTCACCCTCCCGGACGGGTACGAGGTGGTCCTGGGCAACGGCGGGTCGACGGCGTTCTGGGACCTCGCGACGTTCAGCCTTGTCCGGGACCGGGCCCAGGCATGCAGCTTCGGGGAGTTCGGCGCGAAGCTCACCACCGCGCTGACCCGGGCGCCGTTCCTGAGCCCACCGACCGTGCGGACCGCCGAGCCCGGGAGTCGCGCGCTACCGGTGGCCGAGCCGGGCATCGACACCTACACCTGGCCGCAGAACGAGACCAGCACCGGCGTGCTCTCCCCCGTGCTGCGCCCGGAGGGGGCCGACGACGGCGCGATCGTCCTGGTCGACGCGACGTCGGGGGCCGGCGGGGTCGGCGTCGACGTGGGCGAGACCGACGTGTACTACTTCGCGCCGCAGAAGTCCTTCGCCTCGGACGGCGGCCTGTGGCTGGCGCTGTGCTCGCCCGCGGCGCTGGACCGGGCCGAGCAGATCGCGGCCGGCGGGCGCTGGATCCCGGAGTTCCTCTCGCTGACCACCGCGGTCACCAACTCACGCCAGGACCAGACGCTGAACACCCCCGCCGTCGCCACGCTCGTGCTGCTGGCCGAGCAGATCGACTGGATGCTCGACCACGGCGGGCTGCCGTGGGCGGTCGCCCGCACCGCCGAGTCGTCGGCTCACCTCTACGGCTGGGCACAGCAGCGTGACTGGGCGACGCCGTTCGTCCAGGAGGTCGAGGCGCGCAGCCCGGTGGTGGGCACGATCGACCTGGACGACTCGATCGACGCCGCACGGGTGTGCCGGGTGCTACGGGCCAACGGCGTGGTCGACGTCGAGCCCTACCGCAAGCTCGGCCGCAACCAGGTGCGCGTCGCGATGTTCCCCGCGATCGACCCCGCCGACGTCCAGGCGCTGACCGCCTGCATCGACCACGTGGTCGAGCGCCTGGGTTGAGGCGGTCGGCGGTCCGGCAGCCGGGGCGACAGCCGGGGGAAGGTCAGTGCTGCGCGGCCCGACGCCGACGGGTCACCACCAGGGCGAGCAGACCGACACCCACCAGGCCCCCCGCGACGGCGAGCAGCGGGGCGATCGTGGCCCCGGTGTCGCTGAGCAGCGGCGTCGAGGCGGTCGGGTTGCCCACGGTCGTGATCGTCGAGCCGGTGTCCTGCGGGCCGGCGCACACCGCGGTCGACGCCGGGTACGCCACGGTCACGTCCGCGATCGGGTTGACGTCGAACAGCACCCGGATGCTCGGACGCGTCCAGGAGTACTCGTCACCGAGCACCCACTCGCCCGAGGAGAGCTTGGTCCACCCGGGCCAGTCCGTGGCGTTGCCGTCACCGTCGAACGTCGCACCAGGCCACGGCACCTTGCCGGTCAGCGGCAGGTCGTCCAGCACGATGTCCGCGCCCTCAGGGTTGACGAAGGTGATGGACAGCGTCGTCGCCGTCGACCCCTCGACCGTGGCGGCGTACGAGATGTAGGGCACGTCCTTGAGGCACTGCGCCTCGCTGTCCACGACGAGCTGGCAGGGGGTGCTCGGCACGTACCCGAGATCCTGCTGCTCGCAGGCGGTCAGGCCGTCCGTGGCCGCCGGGGCAGGTGCCGCCGTCGCCGATGACACGGCCACGAACGACCCCGCCAGGGCGAGAGTCATCGCCACCAGGGCTCGGATCCACCGGCTCATCGGTCCTCCATCAGCGCGTCGTCAACGGGCCACGTCCACCCGGACGCCGGTCCGACGGGCTGCGTCGAGCCGCGCCCTCAAAGACAGGCATTACCGGGCAAAACGGACATGCCCGCCCATCATGGCACGCACGGAGGCACAGCGGTACAGCAGTCCACACCCCCGCGGGTTTTTCACCCGATCGAGCCGTCGCACCCCGGGACCTCCACCCGACCGGGTGTGCCGATCACCGGCGTCGTCCAGACCTCCAGGTGATCCACGCCCGCGGCGAGGCGCACGTCGAAGGCGAAGCGTTGCTCCTCGCCCGGGGCCAGCAGCGAGGCGAGCACGGCCACCTGCCGGTCGGCCTCCGTGGCCACTCGCCCCCCGATCGCCGAGGTGCCGCGCCGCAGCGAGACGAGCTCGCCGTCGACCGGCGCGTACACGGTCACGTTGGTGCTGATCGACCCGTCGGGCACCCCGGTGGGCAGCGGCCCGAGAACGTACTCCGGCAGCGTGGTCGGGTCTGCCGGCGCGTCCGAGCGCAGGACGAGGTCCACGGTCGCCGTCGTCGTCCCCTCGGTGCAGACCACCTCCCCGACGGTGACCTCGCTGCGCAGGTAGTAGTCCATCTTCCCGGCCGTGCCGTCGTCGAGGAACACCCCGACCGCACCGGCGTGGTCAGGCCCGAAGAACTCCCCGGCCAGCGGCGAGCCGGCCAGCAGCTCCTGCTCGGCGTCGTGCGTCGACCACAGGGAGATGCGCCGCTCGTCGGCGGCCCGGCTCAGCCCGGACAGCAGCGACTGCGGGCTCGCCCGTCCGGCCGTGAGCGCACTGAACACCGACGACGCCGCCCCGGCGAAGAAGGCGTCGCTGTCGGCCGGCTCGGGAAACCGCCGGTAGGACTCCGAGAGCAGCTGCGCCACGACGTTGTCCCGGTGCAGCTCGACCCCCGGGGCCGGCACCGGCCCGGTCGCCTCCAGCAAGTAGGACAGCGCGACCGGGTCCACCGCCACGACGGCGTCGACCTCCTGACCGGTCGACAGTCGCCACATCTCGGCGGCCAGCCGGGCCGTCCGGGGGAAGTGCGGGGACATGGTCACGTTCTGCATCCAGCGCGCCATGCGGTCGCCGTGCACGTCCCCCTCCCCCGGCTGCAGCGGGAGGACCGGCTCGTCCCACGGGCCGAGGTCCGCCGCACCGCTGTACCCGGACAGGCCGAGCCGTCCGTCGTCCGCGCCGACCACGGCGACCGCCCCGACGATCCCGCCGGCCGTCCGGAGCTCGGCGTTGTTGAGGACCAGCACCAGGTAGCTCCGCGGGCCGTCGGCACCCACGATGCCGGGCAGCACCTTGAGCACGTCGGCGGCGGTGCGCAGACCCGACGCGGCGTCGCCCAGCACGTCCTGGAGGCCGGGCAGCCGCTCGGCCAACGGGTCCACCAGCGGCTCGGGGTCGATCGCGGTCACCAGCTCCTCCGCCCGCGTCGCCTGCTCGGCCGCCGCCCGCACCCGTGGACCGATCTCCCGCAGCATCTCGACGTCGAACCGGCCGTCGGCCGGGAGCATCGCCGACGGGTCCAGACCGCCGTCGGCGAGCGGCTCCAGCACACCGTCGACCAGCAGGTCGAGCGCGGTCGACACGTCGGTGACCGCACGGACGTTGGGACCCAGCCACGGCAGCACGCCCGTGGCCCGCCACACCGGGTCGGACGTGGCGGTCACGGCCTGGTCGGTCGCCTCGCGCAGCTCGGGCAGAGCCGCCTCGACCGACTCGAGATCCGCACCGGACAGCGCCCCGCGCAGCGACGAGGCGACCGACTCCGCGCGGGTCAGCGCGTCATAGGCCTGGTACCCGCGCCACGCCACCCACCCACCGACGGCGAGCAGCACCACGAGGACCACGACGACGACCAGCCACGCCCGACCACGCCGGGTGAGAGGCCGTCGGGTACGACGCTGTCGGGCTGCGTCGCCCGGAGCTGTGTCGCCCGGGGCTGCGTCGCCCGGGGCTGCGTCGTCGGGGGCTGCGTCGCCCGGGGCGCCGGGCGCGGCGGCGTCGGGAGCTGCGTGGTCGGCCCCCGCCCCGGGCGGTCGGGCGTGCTCGTCCTGCGAGTCGCGCTCGCCGGTCTGGGGGTCGGTCACGGCTAGATCGTCGCATTACGGGCACGCCGGACGGAAAACTTCACCCCTGTGATCGGGGTCTCGACCTCGGGCTGCGCGGAGCCTGTGACTCCTGGGGCTCCTGGGGCTCATGTGATTTCACACCAGCCCCTTCAGCAAACTCCAGCAACTCGGTCCGCGCGCTGTGAGGTGGACGTAGCAGCCGTGGAAGGTGCTCCGGGTTCGGGCGGCGGTTCTGCTGGCGGTCGTTCCGAGCTCACGCGCCGGTGGTGCTGGCGGGTCGTTCCGGGCTCAGGCGGCGGTGGTGCTGTCGGTCGCCTGCTGGGCACCGATCCGGCGCGCGACGTCCTGCCGGTCGTGCTCGCCGTCGGCGTGCCCGTTCTCGTCGTCGCCGCGGTAGCGCAGCCTCAGGTGCGGGCGGCTCAGGAGCCGGTAGCGCACCTCGATGTCCCAGGCACGCTTGGCCCAGAGCGCCGCCCCGGCGGCGACGAGCAGCGAGGCGATCGAGCCGACGCCGATCGACCAGCGCGCCCCGAACTCCTCGGCGACCCAGCCGATCACCGGTGCGCCGACCGGGTTCGAACCCAGGAACACCACCATGTACAGGGACATCACCCGCCCGCGCATCACCGGGTCCACCGACATCTGGATGGTCGAGTTCGCCGCGGTCATCAGCGTCAGCGACGCCAGTCCGACCGGGATGCACGCGAGCGCGAACGACTCGTACGTGGGCATCATCGCGAGCAGCCCGGAGACCACGCCGAAGGCGAACGCGGAACCGATCACCAGACGTACCCGGGGCCGCTCGCGGCGGGCGGCGAGCAGCGCGCCGGTCAACGAGCCGATCGCCAGGATCGACCCGAGGATCCCGTACTCCTGCGGGCCCTTGTCGAAGACCGTGCGCGCCATCATCGCGCTGGTGAGCTGGAAGTTGAGCCCGAACGTGGCCACCACACCGACGACCACCATGATCACCACGATGTCCGTGCGGTGCCGCACGTACCTCAGGCCCTCGCGGATCTGACCCTTGGCGCGCGCGGCGTGCGGGATCGGCTGCAGCTCGGAGCGCCGCATCCGGTGCAGGGCGACGATCGTCGCGCCGAACATCACCGCGTTGATGACGAACACCCAGCCGATGCCGATCCACGCGATGGCCAGGCCCGCGACGCCGGGACCGATCATCCGGGCGCCGTTGAACGAGGCGCTGTTCAGGCCGACCGCGTTCGACAGCCGGTTCGCGGGCACCATGTCCGCGACGAAGGTCTGCCGGGCCGGGCCGTCGATCGCCGACACGCACCCGAGCAGCCCGGCGAACACGTACACGTGCCACAGCTGTGCCGCTCCGGTGAGCACCAGGATCCCCAGCCCGACGGCGAGCGCTCCCTTGCCGACCTGGGTCGCCATCAGCAGCTTGCGGCGGTCGAGCCGGTCCGCGAGCACCCCGGCCCAGGCCGAGAGCGCCAGGACGGGAGCGAACTGCAGCCCCGTGGTGATGCCGACCGCAACGCCCGACTCGTCGGTGAGGACGGTAAGGACCAGCCAGTCCTGGGCGACGCGCTGCATCCAGGTACCGATGTTGGCGACCAGGGCGCCGGCGAACCACAGCCGGTAGTTGAAGTACTTCAGGGAGGCGAAGGTGGGGCTCATATGGAGGCCACCTTGTCCAGCAGCTCGGCGGCCCGGGCGAGGACCGCGCGCTCGGTCGGATCCAGCTCGGCGAGCACGCCGGCGAGCCATGCGTTGCGACGCCGGCGCGTCTCGTGCACCTCGGCGTCGCCGGCCTCGGTGATGGTGACCAGCACCTGCCGACGGTCGGTCGGGTGCTCCTGTCGGGTGACCAGCCCAGCCTCGGCGAGGGCGTTGACGGTGCGCGTCATCGGCGGCGGCTGGACGTGCTGGGTCTCGGCGAGGGCGCTCGGCGTCATCGGGCCGTGCGCTGCGAGCACGGCGAGCACCGCGTACTGGTGGTCGGTGATCTCCTCGTCGCTGCGCTCGCGGCGCAGCCGGCGCGTGGCGCGAGTGACGGCGGGGCGCAGCGTGGCGGCCAGGGTCTCCGGCCGGCACGCGGGCGAGGAGACCGGTGGGAGCGCGTCCACCACGGTCTCCTCGGAGCGCAAGGAATTGGGCATGTGCCTACTCTAGGTCATTACCTCAAGTAAGTACAGTGGGCGACCACTCCTTGACGCTTCAAGAGACAAGGTCAACGGTCAGCGCACTCCCTCGGGGCTCGAGGTGCGATCCGCGCTCGCCGCGCCATTCCTTCCTAGTCTTGTCAAACTAGTTTTCTAGAACTAGTCTGCCCACCATGACTCGCCGACCGTTGAACCTGTTGGGCCTTGCCGTCCTCTCGTACCTGCGGGAACAGCCGATGCACGCGTACGAGCTGCACCGCCGCCTGGTGGAGAACGACGCCGCCCGCACCTTCCGGCTCAGCTACGGCGCTCTCTACAGCGTCGTCCGCCAGCTCGAGAAGGCCGGCCACATCGCCAGGTCCGGTGTCGGCCGTACCGGGAAGCTGCCCGAGCACGTCCGATACGAGGTCACCGACGCCGGTCGGGAGGAGACCCACCGGTGGCTGAGCCGGATCATCGCCGAGCCCCAACACGAGTACCCCACGTTCGCCGCGGCGTTGTCGCTCATCGTGGTGCTCCCCCCCGACGAGGTGCTCCCGCTGCTCGTCGAGCGGCGCGATCGGGTGAAGGCCGAGGTCACCTCCATCGCGGCTCTGCGTACCGACACGATCGAGAAGGGCGTGCACCCGGTGTTCCTCATCGAGGACGAGTACCGCGAGGGTCAACTGACCACCGAGATCGGGTTCATCGGCGAGCTGATCGACCGGATCCGCCGGCCGGAGTGGTCGGAGGCCTGGCGCCAGTACCACGCTCCGGGCTCGGGGCAGACAGGAGAACCGACATGACCTGTATCACGAGCGCACTGGTGATCGGCGGAGGTGTCGCCGGTCCGGCGACCGCGATCGCCCTCGCCAAGGCCGGCATCCAGGCGACCGTCTACGAGGCTCGGGCGGAGGGTCAGCAGCAGCAGCGAGGGGTCATGCTGACCCTCGCCACGAACGGCATCGACGCGCTGCGGGCGATCGACGCCGACCGGCGGCCGCTCGCGGCCGGATTTCCGACGGCGAGCATCACGTTGCGCAGCCACACCGGCAAGCGCCTGGGCGCGACCAGCACGGGAGGAGTGCTCGGCGACGGGACCGTCAGCCACACCATCCGCCGCGCCGATCTTTCCGCGGCGCTACGGGCGGAGGCGCGGGAACGGGGGATCCACGTCGAGCACGGTCGGCGCCTGGTCGAGCTGGACGAAGGTGCGGACGGGGTGCGGGTCAGGTTCCAGGACGGCAGCGAGGCCGAGGCCGACATCCTCGTCGGCGCCGACGGCGTCCACTCCACCGTGCGCCGTCTCATCCGGCCGGAAGCCCCTGCTCCGACCTACACCGGCTTGATCACCACCGGAGGCTACGCACGCGGCGTCGACGTCGCCACACCACCCGGCGACTACGAGATGATCTTCGGCAAGCGCGCCTTCTTCGGCAGCGCGACCGCTCCGGACGGCGAGGTCTGGTGGTTCGTCAACATCCCCTGGCGGCCTGAGCCGGCCCGTGGCGAGGTCGAGGCGATCGCCACCGACCAGTGGCGGCACCGGCTCGCGGAGCTCTACGCCGACGACGCAGGTCCCGCTCTCGAGCTGATCGCCGCAAGCCCCGACTTCGCCCCGATGTCCGCGATACACACCGTGCCGCGACTGCCGCGCTGGTCCTCGCGCAGGGCGATCGTGATCGGCGACGCCGCGCACGCCCCGTCCCCCACGTCCGGTCAGGGCGCATCGCTGGCGATCGAGGATGCCGTGGTCCTGGCCCAGGCGCTGCGTGACCTGGACTCCCCAGCGGACGCGTTCACCCACGTCGAGACGGTGCGCCGGCCCCGGGTCGAGGCCATCATCCGCACGGCCGCGCGGATCAACAGCAACAAGGCCCCCGGGCCGGTCGGTCGCGTGCTGCGCGACGCCCTTCTGCCGGGCATCCTCCGGTCGGCCATGGCCCAGAAGAGCGCCGCGCAAGCGTACGACCACCACCTCGAGTGGTCCTCCGAACAGCGAGCAACTCGATGAACATCACCGTGATCGGCGCCGCCGGCCGCCTCGGCACTCAGGTGTGCGAGCAGGCGCAGAACCGGGGACACACGGTCACCGGACTTGCCCGTCGCCCGTCCCGCAGCCGACCACGCGCCGACGTCCTGGTCACCGGGGACGCACGCGACCCCGACGCCGTGCGACGGGCGGTCACGGGAGCAGACGCCGTCGTCGTGGCACTGTCCGGGGGCGATCGGGCGGACCCGCACCGCGTACGTGACGCGACCCGCACCGTCGTCACCGCCATGGACGCCACCGCCGCCCCTCGCGTCCTGGTCACCAGCGCGTACCCGATCGTCGCGCGGCGACCCGCACTCGTCATGACGCTGCTGCGCGGCCTGTTCGCCGTGCCCTACGCCGACGCGGCCGCCGCCGAGCGGATCGTCCAGGACAGCACGCTCGACTGGACGGTCATCCGGCTCAACCGCCTCGTCGACGGGGTTCCGCAGGGGCACCCGGTCGTCGCGTCGGGCCAGCTCGACCGCGCCACCGGGCTCTCCCGTACCGACGCCGCCGCACTGCTCCTCGACCTCGCCGAGAGCGGCACGTGGTCCCGTGCGGCGATCAACGTGCGCGGGCGCGACACGAGGGACGCACGGCGTACGTGACGCGAGACGGCTACCAGGCCCCCGGACGAAAGAGGCCACGCGGCGGCATCGGTGCCTCCGCCGTCGCGATCGCGTCGAGCAGCTGCGACTCGAGCGTGTTCCTGAGCTCGGCGTACGTGGGATCGCGCGCAAGATCGAGCTGCTCATCGGGGTCGGTCTCGATCGCGAACAACTGCTCCCCACCGCCGCCGAGGTGGCGGGTGTACCGGTGCGAGACGGTGCGCAACGTGCGGCTCCACCCTGCAACCGAGCCGAGGGAATCGGTCGTGCTGCTCTCGACGTACACCGACTCCCGCCCGGTCTCGCCACGGAGCAGGGCGTGCCCCGGTAGGAGCGGAATCGGGCTGCCGGACGGCCAGGGGTGCGCCTCCGGTGCCGGCACGCCGGCCCAGTCGAGCACGGTCGGGGCGAGGTCGGTCGAGTCGACGAGATCTCTGCGTTCGCCGCGAGGTACCCGGCTGCCCGCGATGACGAGCGGGATCCTGATGGCTGCGTCATAGTGCCGCTCGCCCTTGCCGATGAGGCCGTGGTCGTGCAACAGCTCGCCATGATCGGCCGTGAACACCACGAGGGTGTCGCGCGCCGCCTCCGAGAGTGTCGCGAGCACGCGGCCCAGCTCAGCGTCCAGGAAGGCGAGCTCGGCCAGGTAGAGGACTCGTTCCCGCCGCCAGTCGGCCGTCCGGTAGCTCGCCGACGAGTACCTCTCGCCCCGGTAGTAGGGGATCGGGTCGGCGATCCAGTCCGCCGGAACCGGTGCCGGGACGAGGTCCGGGTCGACGAGGTCCACGTACTCGCCGGGAGGCGCGAACGGGTCGTGCGGCTGCACGTAGCCGACGTGGGCGAGCAGCGGCTGCGCCACGGGTGTCCCTCGGATGAAGTCGCACGCACGATCGGTGATCCACGCGGTCTGCGAGACCTCGGCCGGCAGCGGGAGCACGTACGCCCGCCCCGCGACGTCCGGGTGCGCCGTGCGCGCGGCCGCGATCTCGTCGGCAAGGCTCGGGTCGCCGACGACAGCCGGACCGTCGGTGGCCCAGACGGTGGCGAGCGCGGCCGTCAGGTGCTCCGGGTGCGCACTGCGCACCCAGTCGAGCCAGGCGCCGACCCGCGTGTCCTCGGTGATCTCGGCAACCTCGAAGCCGTACTCCGTGTAGTCCGGCGATGCGGTCTCGAGCTGTGGCACGAGGTGGAGCTTGCCGAACGCGCCGGTCCTCCAACCAGCATCGCGGAGCAGCCGCGGGTACGTGTCCAGGGCCGGGTCGAGGCGGTAGCCGGTGTCCCGCGCGCCGTGCACGCCGGGACGTAGGCCGGTCAGCATCGTCGCCCGCGCGGGCGTGCAGACCGGGGTCGTCGTGAACGCCCGGCGGAACACGGCACCGCGGTCGCGGAGCGCCGACAGGTTCGGCATCGGCACCGCACCGTCCCACGCGACATCGAGCCATCGGGCAGCGAGCTGGTCGACGACGACGACCACGATGGCTGGTGCCGCGGTCACGCCGGGATCCGCCAGTGTCGAGCCTTGTAGATGTGCGTGGCCGACGGCAGGGCACTGCGATCGAGAAGCGTGACCTGCGACGCCAGCCAGTCCGGCACCCGGTCAGGGTCCGGCACGGTGAGCGTGACCATCCGGGAGACCGGGTCCTCGTCGATGCTCTTGACCCGCGGCCGGTCGAGTCGTGTGAGCAGCTCGTCGGCCACCCACTGTCGGGCCACGCCGTCGAACCGATGCACGTGCGACTCCGTGGTGACCCACAGGCCACCGCCGTCGGCGGTCGGGGCGACGTCGTGCCCTCCCGGTTCGGGAAGAGGTACGGTCGCGGACCGCTGCCACTCGCGCGGCGTTCCCGGAGCGTGACGGAGCTCGAGGAGCTCATGGGTTCCGAGGGCCCAGAGCACCTCGCGCCCTTGATCCCACGCCAGACCGTGGGCTCCCTCGAGAGCCAGCGTTACCCACGCCGCCCCGTTCCGGGTGTCGAACGTCAGTACCTCCCCCGCGGTGCTCGCCGCGACGACCAGCTGATCGCCGTGCACCAGCTCAGCGGCGTGCGGGTTCGCCATCGGGCCGACGTCGACGGACCACCGGACTCCACCGTCGGCGCCGACGAGCACCACCGCCCCGAACGAGTCCGGGACTACCATCACCTCGCCCCACCCGGTGTGTCGGCGCAGCCGCACGTCCGTCGGCCGGCCCCATCCGCTCGGACGCGCCGCCCCCACCGGCAGCCACGACCACATCGCGACTGCGTCCGCACCCGCCTCGAACCGCGGTCCGGCATCGAGGAGCGCGATCCGCCCACCCCCCGACTGGTCCGTGACCGCGACGATGCCCGAGCGAGCGGGCGGACGTCTCGCCGACGTCACTCGGGTCGCCACGGAGCCGGATGTCGGAGCATCTCGACGGTGGGCCGGCCCGCGACGAGCCGGTCGCCCGCGACGAAGCCTTCCTCCCGGCCGCGCAGGACCTCGATCAGCCTGCGACGCCAGTGCTCGACTCTCGCCGCAGAGTCGGGCGACCGTGCCAGGTCGACGAGCTCGCGCGGGTCGTCCTCGAGATCGAAGAGCTGCTCGCGGCCCGACCCGCTGAGCCAGACGTACTTCTCCGTGCCGTCGGTGAGCCACTGCATCGACTCGCCGAACAGGGTGTGCTCACCGTGCAGGAACTCCCGCCACGGCACGTCCTCGTCGCGGGTCAGCGGCAGCACGCTGCGTCCGTCGAGCGTGTCGGGAACCGGCAGTCCGGCGGCGTCGAGCAGCGTCGGCATGACGTCCCGCAGCTCGACGACCTCGCTCCGCATTCCCGCCCTTCCCACCGGCCCGTCATCCGGCCCGGCGAGCAGGAACGGCACGTGCACAGACCCCTGGTACGGAAAGCTCTTCCGGAACAGCCCGTGGTCGCCGAGCATCTCCCCGTGGTCGGAGACGAACGCGAACACCGTGCTGCCCCCCAGCCCGAACTCGTGCAAGGCCTCCCGGAACCGGCGGATCTGGGCGTCGATGTGTGCCATGTGTCCGAAGTAGCCGGCCCGGGCGCGGTGCAGCACCCGCGGGTCCATGCGTCCCACGAAGGCGTCGGGAGGCGCTGGATCCTCTCGCCACTTGTCGTAGAGGTCGGTCCAGTCGCCCATGACCGGCTCGACCTCGGACGCGTCGAGGTACATGTCGAAGGCCCACTGCGGGGGATCGAACGGCGGATGAGGTCGGTGGAAAGACAGGTAGAGGAAGAACGGGGACGTGACGTCGCGCCGGCCCAGCCATGTGATCGCCCGCGACACCACCCAGGTCGTCGGGTGAAGCGCCTCGTCCCGGTCCCAGGGCCGGGCGAGCATCCCGTTGCAGTCCAGACCGGTACTCGTGTAGTCCGCCTCCGGGTCGCCGGTCCGCTCGCGCAGCCACGGCAGGTAGTCGTCGAACTCTGCCGCGGACCGACCCGACCGACGGGAGTGGTGGACGTAGCCGTCATGGAGCTCGACCTCGTCGAACCCCGCCCGGTGGCGTTCCGGCGAGACGTGCAACTTCCCGATCGCGCGCGTCTGGTAGCCGTGCTTACCGAACTCGCCTGCAAGCGTCACGTCGTGCTCGAACCGATCGCCGTCGCGGTACCCGACCCGGTGATGCGACTCCTGGGCCAACCCGGTCAGCAACGCCGTCCTGGCGGGGATGCACGTGGGCGTCGCGCTGTAGCCGTTCGCGAACCTGGTGCCGTCGGCGGCGATCCGATCCAGCGTCGGCGTCCGTACGGTCGGGTGGCCCGCCGCGGAGAGACAGTCGCCCCGCCACTGGTCGGCGCTGATGAGAACGACGTTCGGCCGTTCGGTCGTGTCCCGGGTCATTCTGGGAGCCTCACCCCCGTGTCGGCGTCGAACAGGTGCACGCCACGCAGCTTCGGCCGCACCCGCAGAGTCGTACCGCGTTCGGGTACCACGTCGTGGTCGACGCGTACCGCGAGCTGCCGGTTGGCCTCGCCGGCGCCCTCGACCGAGCAGTACGCGTACGCCTCCGAGCCGAGGTCCTCGACCAGCTCGATCACCGTGCGCAGCGCACTCTCGTCGTCCGAGGCCGGAACCAAGGCGTCGGTACGGATGCCGACCGTGACCCGCTCGCTCGAGAGCGCGTCGCGCCCGCTCCGCGTGAGCGGGAGCCGCAGGTCACCGACCCGGACCTCTTCGCCGTCGAGATGCCCGTCGAGCAGGTTCATGGG
>CAYQFJ010000002.1:0-84471 GCA_964416715.1 uncultured Actinotalea sp.
CGAGCTCGGCCCGGTCTACGGGGTCCAGTGGCGCTCGTGGCCGACCCCGGACGGCGGCCACGTCGACCAGATCGCGCAGGTGGTCGAGGCGATCCGGCGTGACCCGGACTCCCGGCGGCACATCGTCTCGGCCTGGAACGTGGCGGACATCCCGCAGATGGCGCTGGCCCCGTGCCACGCGCTGTTCCAGTTCTACGTCGCGGACGGCCGGCTGTCCTGCCAGCTCTACCAGCGCAGTGCGGACCTGTTCCTCGGGGTGCCGTTCAACATCGCGAGCTACGCGTTGCTGACCCACATGGTCGCCCAGCAGACCGGGCTCGAGGTCGGTGACTTCGTCTGGACCGGTGGGGACTGCCACGTCTACGACAACCACGTGGAGCAGGTGACCGAGCAGCTCACCCGCGACCCGTACCCGTTCCCGACGCTGGAGCTGCGCCCGGCGGCATCGATCCTCGACTACGCGTTCGAGGACGTCGAGGTCGTCGACTACCAGCATCACCCGGCGATCAAAGCCCCGGTGGCCGTGTGAGCCTCGCGCTCGTGTGACGCTGGCCGCATGGCCTGACGATCTGTCACAACATGTTCGGCGTGGCCGATGTGCCCAACGAACGCCGCTGAGGCGCACAACCTGCGGGGTCAGCCCCGTAGCCCCGAGGAGCACCATGTCGACCCTCCCCTTCCTTCGACCGCCGGCCACCTCCGGCGCCGATGCACCAGCGCCTGGTCCTCGAGGTGCCCGCTGAGCCCGCACGTCGAGCCGGACGCCAGCACGGTGGGTGGGCGGATCCGTGACCTGCGGGCCCGCACCGGGCTGACCCAGGGTGACCTGGCGGCCGCCGCGGACGTCTCACACCCCTTCGTGTCCTTGATCGAGTCCGGTCAACGCTCACCGTCCGCCGCTGCACTGCGACGGATCGCCGGGGTGCTCGGCACCACGTACGACTACCTGCACGGCGGCCCCGACCACCCCGGCGAGGTCGGGGTCCGAGAGGCGATCGCTGCCGCCGTCACAGCCCTGGGTAACGGTGAGCCGGCCGACGCCGAGCAGGTCTTCGCACGGATCGACCCGGCTTCGGTCTCGCACCTGAACCGGGTGGCCTACCTGCGCACCGGCGCACAGATCCGTGACGCGGTCGGGCAGGTCGACGAAGCGTTGACCTGGTTCGCGACCGCCTTGGACGAGGCTCGTCTGGGCGGCACCGCCCACGAGGTCGCCGAGCTCGGCATGTGGCTCGTCGGGGCGCACCTGGACACCGGTGCGGTCAACGGTGCGGTCGCCGCGGCAGAACTCATCCTCGACGAGGTCGAGACCCTGGGGATCGACGGCTCCGACGAGCACCTGCGGCTCGCCGCGACGTATATCTGGGCGCTGGTGGAACGTGGTGACTACACGTACGCACGTGCCCGGGTGCGGCAGTACACGGAACTGGCCGATGAGGTGGGGACCCCTCGGGGTCGCGGCTCGGTGGCGTGGAACGCTGCACTGATCGCCCAGGAGAAGGGCGGCGACGACGCGGCGGCGCTGGCCTTGGCCCGCAAGGCGCTGGCTGCGATGCTCGAGGCCGGATCCGTCAAGGACGTGGCACGTCTGCGGTACGACTACGCGACGATCCTGCTCAAGTGCGGCACACCGCACCCACGCGAAGCGCTGGAACAGCTGACGTTGGCGCGTGAGGACCTGCGACGGTTCGGGTCCATCGTCGAGGCCGCACGCTGCGACGTCGAGGAGGGCCGAGCACGGCTGCTGCTCGGGGAGACCGACACCGCCGAGCGCCTGGTGACACGTGGCCTGACCGAGCTGACGTCGACCGGGACACTCAACCTCGACACGTGCACAGCGTTCACCGTCCTGGGAGACGTCGCGGTTGCCCGCGGTGACCAGCTGACGGCCGAGCAACGCTACTCGTGGGCCGCCGAGCAGCTCTCGGCGATGTCGGCGACGTGGCGCGCAGGGGCGGTGTGGGCCCAGCTGGGTCGTCGCTTGCACGCGGTCGGGCAGACCGCTGCGGCGATCATCGCGTACCGCAACGCTCTCGACGAGCTCAGGGTGCCAGCCGGCATCCCCTCGTTCGTGGCGCCCGCGACGTGCGATGGGGCCGACGGTGACGTGCCACCGGTCGAGGCTGCCTGAACCTCACCCGCGCCCGGGGCGCTTCACAGGTTTGCCGCACATCCACCTGGCGGTGGTGTGAGCACACCACTACTCCCCCTCGGACGATTGGACGACCGTTGAGCAGCAACATCCTGGACGTGACCGACGAGACCTTCGAGGCGGAGGTGCTGAAGTCGGACGTCCCGGTGGTGGTGGACTTCTGGGCGCCGTGGTGCGGGCCGTGCCGTCAGGTCGCACCTGTCCTGGACCAGCTCGCGACCGAGTACGAGGGGCGGGTGAAGGTCGTGAAGGTCAACTCCGACGACAACCTGTCGACGGTCGCCGGCGCGGGGATCTCCTCGGTGCCGACGCTGAACTTCTACTCCCCCGGTGGGCACCTGGTCGGTCAGGTCACCGGCGCCCGACCGAAGCCCGCACTGCAGGTGGAGTTC
The DNA here is from genome assembly GCA_964416715.1 of uncultured Actinotalea sp. Classification (GTDB taxonomy): domain Bacteria; phylum Actinomycetota; class Actinomycetes; order Actinomycetales; family Cellulomonadaceae; genus Actinotalea. The sequence continues at coordinate 2,545 of CAYQFJ010000002.1, forward strand.
GACCGGCTCCTGCATGCCTGACAGCCCCTAGCCGGGCCTCTCGCACCTTGGTGCGGGGGTGGGCGGTTCCCCGCACATCCATGGGGCATGAGCGACTTTCAGCCACGCCAGCCGCGGGGTGTGCCCGTCGGTGGCCAGTGGGCCACAGCCGCGCACGCCGAGTCCGGCCTGGCCCTCCTGCCGAGCTCGCTGTCACCGCAGCAGGCCGCCGAACGCCACCAGGCGCTCCTGGACGCCGGGTACGTCCCGGCTGTGGTGACCCCTGGACTGGACCCTGCCACCACCGCGGGGATCGACCAGTGGTGGGGTGACCACTTCGTCACCGCCGAGTACCGGGCCAGCGGAGAGGGGTTCGCGCAGATGCCGGACGACGCGACCCCCGGAATGTCGGACGGCAATGCCCTGTCCGGGCGGCGGCGCACCCACCGGGTCCGCTATCGCGGGCAGGACGTGCAGCTGCGGATGCCGTCGGCTGCGGCGATCAAGCGGTTCGCCGCCCAGTCCGGTGAGGGCACGTTCGACGTCCCCGTCGGGGCGCAGTACCCGGACGCCAGCGGCGTCGAGAGCCAGGTCCAGGGGTGGGTGCGTGTGACCCGTTCCCCTGGTGGGCGCTGGTCGGCGGTGGGGTTGGGGTTCGCTGGTGAGTCCGAGGCGGTCGCGGAGGGGGTGTCGGCGATCCTCGAGGCGCGGCGTCCGTCGTTCGCGTTGCGGGACGCCGGTTCGCTGATCACCCGGCACCGTGAGCGTCTCGCGGCCCAGGGTGCGCCGTTGCAGTCGGTGACGTCGCAGTGGATCTCCGCGGTCGGTTACGACGAGGCGTCCGGGGTGATGGCCACGCAGACCGCGAACGGGAACATCTACGGGCACCTGGTGTCGAAGGCTCGTGCGCAGGCCGTGGCGGAGGCGGCTTCACCTGGGGCGATGTTCAACCGGCTCGTGAAGGGTTCGGACCGGGTCGAGGTGTCGAACTGCCCGTCGTGCGGCCGGTTCTTCTCCGCGTCGTCCGCGCACACGTGCCCGACCCCGGCGGGCCCTGAGCCTGGTCTGGTGCGCAACGAGCGTGCCCAGCGGGTCGCGACGGCTGTGCTCGGGGCGAAGGCTCGTGCCCAGACCGCAGCGGCCCCTTCCGACACTGCGCCGGCGCCGCGTGCCTTCGGCGAGCACGTCGCCAAGGTTGGGCAGCGGACGATCGACGTGCAGGCGAACCTGGCCGGCAAGCTCTCGCGCCGGTCGGCCCGGTCCGGGGAGTTCGGGCCGCCCGGGTGGACCCAGGGCATCGCTGAGCACTTCGCCCCGTTCACCTCCGAGACGTACGTGCCGTACACCTACAGCGAGTACACGCTCGGTGAGCGGACGGTGACGCACAGCAACGGTGATGGGCTGATCCGGTTCGCCGGGCTCGGTGCGCTCGAGGCGCGGCTCATCGGGTCTGCGATGACCCGTAAGCAGCTGTCGGAGCGGCAGAACGACGGACCGACCCAGTCCGCGATCCTGGCTGCCGCGGCCCGGAACCCGGGTGTGGTGGAGGTCCATGGGTACGTGGTGGGCCCGGACCGGTCCGATGAGCGGTTCACCGCGGAGGGTGTGTTCATCTACGACGACACCATCGGTTCGCAGGAGCAGGCGTTGGACGCCGCACGGGGCCGGTTCGGGTTGGACCACCTGGAGTTGCCGGACGAGGTCATGCAGGTGGAGAACCCTTGGCGGCCCGGTGAGCGGGCGTGGCGCCTGTGGTGGGAATGACTCACGATCTCAGGCAGCGACCGTGGCGAGGTCCGCGACCGTCCCCGCACGTCCACCTGGCATGAGCGCAGAACAGAACCGTCAACCCGCGGGTGTCCCGACCGGCGGCCAGTTCACCACGTCGACCCGTGCTGAGTCCGGTGTGGCCTTGCCTGCACCGCCAGACGAGGCGTACAAGGCCACGGTCACGGTGGTGGCGAACGTTGACTTGGACGCCAGGTGGCACGACCCGTTGCCGCAGTGGCCGGCCGGCGTCCCCGAACCCGAGCTCTACTGGGAGTACAAGGACGGGATGGTCCAGACGACGTTCACGTTCCCGTCCGGCGACACGGTGCGCTGCTGGAACGTCAACGACGAGGGCTACAGCTCCCTGCTGGACCAGGGTGCCAAGGTCGGTGAGCTCGCCGACGACGACGAGGCCGAGGACCAGGCGTTGGAGTGGATGAACGAGGTCCACGACCGTGTCGAAGCCGGTGCGTACGGTGCCGCGGTCGCCACCCAGACACCCGGGCTGCGGGCTGCCGTGGCCGCGTACGCCAAGGGCGAGCCGCAGCCGACGTTCGCACGCACTCGTGTCGTGGCCGCGACCGCCCGAGCCCGCGCGATGGTCGAAGCGTTCGGCCCGCAGTCGGCCGGCCTCTACCCGAACGGCGGCGAGCGTGACCGTGGCCCGGTGCTGCGGGACATGCTGACCGACCTGCAGTACCTGGCATCCGAGTGGGGTGTCGACTTTGACGAGCTGGTCTCCGGGGCCAAGGACGTCTACGACGAGGAACGCGGCGAAGCGAACGCCGTCGTGGACTGACCTGTCAGGCCGCCTGTCGCTGGGTGGGGACGAGCCGGTCGCGGGTGTCGTGCATCACCACGACCCCGGCGGTAGCGGTCAGCGCGCGCTCGTGTCGGCCGAAGTGGTGCCCGCACCAGGACAGCGGCATGCCGGGACCGTGCAGGGTCACCACGTGGGCGCGGGCCCCGCACCGGTCGCACCGTTCGTGCGCGATCGGGTCCGGGCTGGGCTCTGTCGTCCCGAGGATGTCCACGGCGGCGTCGGAGTGCATCGGGCTCACGGTCGCCCCTCCTTCGGTGTCTGCTGCTGGGCGGTGCCGTGGCACCCGTCCCACAGGTCCAGCTGGGACGGTTCGAGCCAGGACGCGGGCACGACGGGGTCCGTGCGGCGGGTGCGCCCAGAGCGCCGAGCCAGGCGTAGCAGGTCCTTCCACAGTCCCCGGGTCATGCGGCACTCCCGGCGGTGACCTGACCGGTTCGGACGAACAGGTCGGCGAACGCGGCCCGGAAGTCGGCGGGGATCCCCTTGGCCGCGTGCTCGGAGTTCGCCAGGGCGCGGGCGGTGGGCATCGCCACGTCGGGTCGGCCCGCGTTCGCGCACGAGACGGTGACCGCCAGGGCCTTGCGCCAGGTCGTGTGGTCGTCGGTCAGGGATGCGAGCGTGCCGACGGCGCTCAGGAGCGCGAACACCCGGTCGGGTCGCTCGTCGGCCCACCGCACGATCGAAGGGTCTGCCAGGACTGCGGCCGGGTCGTGCAGGTCGGCCATGGCGAGCCACTGCAGGAACTCGAGGGTCGCCGCTTCGCCGACGCACCCGCGCAGGACCATGTCGCGGGCGTCCTCGTCGCTGACCGGGATGTAGGTCAGGGCGTCCAGCGCGTTGGTCCAGGACCGCGGCGAAGGCCACGCCTTGGACTGCGCGTCGGGGTCGTCGGGGACGGCCAGGATCAGGTCGGGGCGGTGCTGCAGGAACCCCGTGACCAGGTTGACGGCGCGGGCACGGTCGGTTGGCCCACCGTCGGTGAGGTAGGTACGCGGGGAGGCGACCTGGACGTCGACGAACCCGGTGCCGACGTTGGTCAGCCACTCGTCACGGTCGAAGTGCCAGTCCAGGTGGACGAAGCGGTTGGCGACGGGTGCGGGCAGGTCCACACCGTCGACGGCGATGTCAGGAGGGTTGGCGATGCCGATGATCGAGACGGTGCCGGGCAGGGCGTACTCGCCGACGTACCGCTCCTGCACCATCCGCAGGAACGCCTTGAACGTCGACTGGGCGGTGGTGACCTCGTCGATGACCAGCAGCCCCGCGGAGGCTTGCCCGAGGCGCAGCGCCCACGACAGCGGGGAGTACACGACTCGCCCGTCGTCCTCCATCGGTAGGCCCATGAAGTCGACCGCTTCGCGTGAGCCTGCGGAGATCGTCTCGACGTGCCGCCCCCACGCTGTGCCGTGGGCTTCGAGCTTGGCGGTCTTTCCTGCGCCGGGGGCGCCCCAGATCAGGGCGGGGACGTTCGCGCGGACGCAGGCCGCCAGGGCCCGCATCATCGTCGGAGGCTTGGTGCTCATGGTGCTCCCTCAGTGCGTGTGCCGGGTTGGTCCCGGCTGCTGGGGGTCAGATGTGCGGCACCGGTGCCTGTGCGCACCCTCAGGCGGCCTCGGACTCGGCCTCGTCGACGAGGGATCGCGCTGCTCGAGCCCGCTCACCGAGCTCGCGCATGAGGGCGATGTGCTCGTCGGAGGGGCGGCGCAGCTCGACGGTCTGCGGTCGGTCGTCAAGTTCGGGGTGGGTCTGCGTGAACAGCAGGAGCGCCATCGCGTTCCAGATGACCGAGGCGAGGTGGCTGACGCCAGTCTCGGGGTCGACGTCCTCCCCGTTCCAGAACTGCCACGCGTGGCGCTGCATGGCACCGAACGACTTCGACCACTCGTAGCCGGCCTCGAAGTTCCTCTCGTCGTACTTGAGGGCCCCGACGCCGAACAGGCAGGCCAGCTCGTACAACGGGCCAGCGGGGATGAGGTCGTAGCGGGCGATCTTGACGCCCTTCTCCCCTCCGGTCGCTGAGACGGTGCGGACCTCCGTGGTGTCCTTGGCCATGGGTGCGTCCTTCTGTTCGGTGGTCATGCTGCGGCGGGCTCGACGCAGACGGTGCGGATCCACGACGGGACCTGCTTGGCGATGGTCTCGGCGTCCTTGTGGACGATGACCGCGATCACGGGGACGCGGCTGGTCTGGACGGTCGGCCAGGGCGTGCCGCCGTCGGTCATCACGACCACGGCGGTCGGCTTGGGCTTGCTGGTCAGTGCGTGCTCGATGCCGACCCTCATGTCGGTGCCGCCGCGGCCGGTGACCTCGGCCATCGCGCGTGCCCCGGTGAACTTCTTCGTGCCGTGGACACCGGCGTCGACGTCGGTGATGACGAGGTTCTCCCCGCGGATGCGCAGCTTGGTGGCGATGGCGACGACCTCGCTGGTGACGGCGTTGAGGTCGGCGTTACCCATGGAGCCTGAGGTGTCGCGGATGACGTGCAGGGATGGGATCGGGTCGACGGACCCGGGGGTGACGAGGCGTCGCCCCGGCCCACCGGGGGTCAGGATGCGTTCGTTGTGGCGGCGGGCGTTGCGTCGGGTGTACGAGACGTCCATCGACCCGAGGCGGGAGCGGACGCATCCACGCAGGGTGCGTCCGATGACCCGCTGCCATGGTGTCTTGGAGGGCGCGAGGATCTGTGTGGCCTGCTCGACGAGTCCACCGGGAACGGTTCCGCGGCCCTTGGCTGCGTGGTCCTGGATCGCGGTGGCGGTGGCGATGCGGACGCGCACCTTCTCGGTGTCGGAGGCCGCCGGTGCTGTTCCGCCGAGGTCGTCGCCGTCGTCGAGCTCACACGGTGCGGACTGACCGCCGGACCCGGACCCGCAGCCCTTGTACGGTCCGGTCTCCTGCCCACCGCGGCCGGCGCCTTGGCCGGGTTGCTGCGATGGCTGGCCGCTGCTCTGCCCGGGCTGTCCCTGGCCGGGCTGCCCACCGGTGTTGCCCTGCTGTCGTTGCTGCTGCTTCTGGGCGAGCATGTCCCGCAGGTGCTGGTAGTAGGTCTGGGCGGTCTGGTAGTCGGGTCGGCCGATGGTCGACGGCAGGACGTAGGGACCACCGTCGGCGAAGATCCCGCAGCCCGCGTCGCGCAGGTCGTCGTTGATCGACGCGTCGGTGGCGAGGTTCCACGCCTTGGCGTGCGGGCCCCCGGTGATGCCCAGGTCGTCGGCGAACTCTGCGTGCGTCCCGAGCAGGTGCATGCACTCGTGCAGGAGGGACTCGCCACCGGAGACGGGGCCTTCGTTGCTGACCGCGTCGAAGTCGATGTAGCACCGGTGGTGGCGGTCAACGGCGAAGGTGCCCAGGCCTGGGGCGTTGACGAACCGCAGCGAGAAGAGCATCGAGGCCATGTACGGCATCTTCTGCAGGGCGATGGCGGTCCAGGCTTGGACGTGCTCGGTCTGCTCGACGGTGAGTGCGCGGGTGTTCATGCCCCACTGATGTGCGGACAGGTGGGGTGTGCGCGCTGCTTCGCCGGTGGTCGGACGCGGCGGTGGAGGCGATGGTCCAGGGGTGCGCTGGGTCGATCTGCCGGTCGCAGCCTACCGGGCCTGTCAAGCACCACCCCCGAACAAGCCCGCCCGCTGCCCCGAACCGCGCAAACCAGGGCACACCGGGTGCCCTCGCACCCGACCGCGAACGACAGATAGGGCGCGAACACCCAAGAACAGACGCCCAGCCAGCCGGCCTGAGCGAGGTCCGTCGACCCAGGTCCGTCGGCCAGAACGAGCGTTCTCGCAGGTCAGACCACGAAAAGTCCCGACGGAGTTTTCGACGGACTAGAGCTGCACCCCAGCGCTCATAGGAATACACATACTCATCCCCGCCCGAGGGCCCTCACCTAGAACCACAGAGTGTGTACCTGCCCTCATACGCGAGGGAAACCTAGTCCGTCCGGTCCGTCCACCCTTACTCACTCACGTGTCACGTGAGAGTAATAGAGGCCCCCACCAGCCCACTTTGCCAAAGCGTTACCTTCCGGGAGGTGACGGACCTGACGACGGACCAACGACGGAGCACTCCGCCCAGCAGGACGACACCCTGCGCAACACCCGAGCCGTCCGCACATCAGAGCACCATGACCACTTCCCACACCGACGCCCCCGGCCGCACCACCGAGACACCCGTCGCGGAGTACGACGCCAGCAGGCGCACCCAAGCCCGCGCCGCCGGGCAACCCGTCGAACGCACCCTCGCACCATCCATCTTCGGGAGCCTGCGCTTGGGGGACGACGTGGACCTGGCGATGGTGTGGACCGACGAGAACGGCACCCTGGTCCACTACTGCCCCCGCGACAACCGTGCCCCCACCCGCGTCACCATCGACGCCCTCGACCGGGCCCTGACCCTGCCCCCACGCGACCCCAACGACCCCGATGCTCGCCACCGCGACCTCGAGAACCCCCGGCGACTGGTCGTGCCGGACTACCAGACGCTGCGCCGACTGGCGGCATGGGTCAACATCAAAGCGTCCACGGCCGCGGCCGACGACCACACCCCCGCATCGGTGTACCGCCGCCTACAGGTCGCCTCGCGCCTGGTGTCCTCCACCCGGCTCATCGTCGTGACCCGCGCGCTGGCCCGGAAGTTCTGGCTGCCCGCGCAGTACGACCCCGAGAACTTCGGCGCGTGGCGTCGCGCGTTCCGGTACGGGTCCGGGGCCACGACACTGTCCGTGATGACCGGGCTGGTCGACCTCGCCTGCGAAGGCAAGGTGCACGCCAAGTGGTCCCGCGAGGCCTTCAACTCCGAGTCCTACGCGCTGCTGTCGGCGATGTACCCCGGGCTTCGCTCGGCGGTCGCCGCGTTCCGGCGCATCGAGACCGCCGACACGGCCAGCCGTGCGATCTTGACGACTGACCCGCTGCTGCGCGACCGGGGGGTGCTCGACGGGTCCGTGTCGACGCTGCGGGTCCTCAACATCGAGCAGGGCCGGTTCACCGCCGTCGCGTCCACCCCCTTCAAGCTCCGGGCAGGCAAGTCGATCCTGCTGATGGACCCGGACGCCGACGACGTCAACAGCGGCGCGGAGACCAGACTCGAGGCCGTGACCGTCGCCAGGCTCGACGACTCCGACCAGCTCATCGCTACGGTGTCCGCCCCCACCTCACGCAAGCCCAGCAACCTGAGCAAGCTCGTCCAGAAGGTGACCGGCCGGGGCGGTCAACGCATGTTCCACGTCACCGAGGCGCCGTACCTGCAGTTCATTTCTGCCGACTCGCGCGCGTCCCGGTGGACCGTCGCGTCGACGGCACGGCTGGACCTGGACCGCGCCGAAGGCAAGCCGCGCCGTGACATCCCGCTGGACGTCATCGTCGCGGGAGCCCCGACCGCGTGAACACGCAACGACTGCTGCCGCACATAGGTCAACCATGACCACTGGACTCGGAATCGACCTGGCTGACATCGGCCTGGACCCCGTCGACGTGAACGCGGCACCGGTCGCCTCCGCCAAGCCTGTCGCCGGGCCAGCGGTGAATGAACCGGACGCGCTCGAACCGGGCTCCCCGCTGGCCCAGGCGCTGTACCAGGTGTGGTCCGGGCGGTCGGTGACGGTCGTGAAGTCCCCGCCCGGTGCCGGCAAGTCGACCCTGATCTGCCAAGCCGTCACCCAGCTGCACAAGCGCTCCGACCTGACCATCGTCGTCGCGACCCCCACCCGCCGCGGCGCGTACGACCTCGCGCACCGGCTCGGGGCGGCCCTCGGCGTGGCGAGCAACGGTGACCCCCAGGTGTTCATGGGGATGGCACCCAAGGCCGGGGAGAAGGTCGGTCCGAACGTCGCCGAGTCCAACAAGCCCTCCACGCTCGAGCGGCGGGTCTGCGTCCGGACCATCGCCTCATGCGCGGCGTCCGCACCCGAGTGCGACGTCCTCGTCGTCGACGAGTCGTACCAGGCGGTGTTCGCCCAGGTCGCTCTCGCCGCAGAGTCCGCAACCCAGCTGCTCATGGTCGGCGACCCCGGTCAGATCGGCCCGGTCGTGCAGTCCGACACGTCGGCGTGGGCGGCGATGAGCCAGGGTCCCCACATGCGCGCCCCTGAGGTTCTCGAGCAGGACGACGACGCGTTCGTGCTGCGCCTGCCTTCGTCGTACCGGCTCGGGCAGGTGACCGTCGAGGCGATCGCCCCCCTGTACGACTTCCCGTTCGACTCGGCTCGACCCGACCGGTTCCTGACCGACCAGGACGGTGACGTCCTGCCCGAGATCCAGCCGGTGCAGGTCCGCACGAGCGGCGAGTTCGACATGGGCATGCTCGAACAGGTCGCTCGTGATGCGGCCGCGTTCGTCGGGATGACCGTCACCGAGCACACCACCGACGGCCCCGTGTCCCGGGCTCTGGAACCCTCCGACGTAGCCGTGGTCGTTGCCCGGTCCGGTCAGGAGTCCGCGGTCAACGCGATGCTGCGCCGCATCGACCCGGCCCTCGAAGATGTCGCGGTCGGCACGGCTGATCGGCTGCAGGGCGGGCAGTGGCACGCCGTGGTCGCGCTGGACCCGTTGGCTGGGTCGGACCAGGTCGATGACTTCCGCACCGGTCCGGGGCGGCTGTGCGTGATGGCGTCTCGTCACGACGCACACCTGCGCTGGCTGCACGACGGCCGGTGGGAAGAGTCCCTGTCCAGTGGTGCCGCGGACCGGGAAGCGGCCGAGAAGGGCCTGGCCGTGCGTCGAGCCCTGTGCCGCCCGGCCCGCGCCCGTCGCCGCGCCGCAGCAGCATGACCGAAACGAACACCATCAAGGAGGACCGGTGACCGACCAGTACGCATGCACGTGCACCCGCGCGTACAACAGCCAGGTGATCGCGGTGCACCACTTCGACTGCCCCGTGCACGGCAACCCGGAGTACCGGCGCACCCCGCCTGCACAGACCGTGACGATCCCCGCACCCGTGGTGAACCACAAGGGGCCGAGCGACACCGACGCGTCCATGGTCCGTGGGGCAGCGGACCGGCTCGCCGCCGGGTACAGCGTGGGTGGTTCGAACGTCACCCACACGGTGGTGACAGTCCTGCGGGACGTCGCCGACAACCTCGAAGGGCGCCCCGCCGGGGAACGGTCCGGACAGCCGGTCCCCGCGCCGACGATCAGCGGTGACGAGCTGCTCGCCATGACCTACCTCGAGCGGCAGTCCCTGCCGGCCCGGCACCACACCCCGCAGTTCGACGACCTGGGCTCACCCGCCGGGTGGATCTGCACCGTGTGCTGGGACGACGGCGAGGTCAACGCGTGGCCGTGCGCACCGGCGATCGCCGGTGGGGTGGAGCTCGCCGACGCCCTGGGGCTCGGGTACTCCCGGTGAGACGAATCCCCGGTCACACGCTCGCCTTCGAGGGTGCAGCGCACGACGGCGACGGGAACCGCGTGTACTCCCCCATGGGTGGGACCGGAGGCGCGGGGCGTGGCCGGTGCTCGTGTGGTGCCCTGTCCGACGATCTGCCGTCGGGGACTGCACGCCAGGCGTGGCACCGCGCGCACAAGGACGAAGTGTCCAAGCCCAAGACCCGTGAGGCGTAGGCGACGTCGTCGACCCCGACGCTCCGGTGCCGCACATCGGTGAACGGCAGCACGCAGCCACACCGAGGGAGACAGCAGCATGGGCATCAAGTTCGGGAACCTCAGACCCGAGGCGTTCGCCGCGCAGGTAGGCGCCACGTTCACGCAGGACGAGCTCGCGCACCTGCACCAGGTGTGGTCCCAGCAGGGCAAGCTCGTCGGCCCGGAGGACTTCCACATCTTCGACGACCCAGCGATCTCGATCCACCTCGGTTCGGTCGAAAGCCGGACGGTGGAGGTGTTCCAGGCGGCGAACGCGCGCACCGAGTTCAACCGGCCGGTCCAGTTCTACCTCGACGACGACTGGGCTACCGGAGCCTGAGCAGCGCCCACCACGAATGGGTGCCCGGGTGGGAGGATCAGACCATGGGCACGGTGAGCACGGAGCACCCGGAGGACGAACAGGGTGACGCGGCCGTGCGCAGCGCCAGCGACCGGCTACGGGCCGAAGCTCAGTCGCTCGCCGCCGACCCGGCCGACCGGGAGGAAGCGGCCGCCGTGCTGCGGGACGTGGAGGACCTTCGTCGTCGTTGACGGATGGCTCGGGTAGCCGCCAGCTCCGCCCTGGTTCCGTCGGTGCACCGGTGGCCGGGTGCCGCACATAGGCACCTTGAGGCTGCACCACCGCGGTGCGACCCGGACCACGAAGGAGCACCACCATGGCCACCACCGACAACTCCTACGGCGGGTACAGCATCAAGGGGTACCGCGAGGCCGGCGGCGACGAGACCACCATGTTCTCCGCGACGCTGACCCGTGACGGCACCGAAGTCGCTCGGGTGAGCAACTCCGGTACCGGCGGTTGCCACATGTTCACGTTCCGCGACCGCGTCGAGCGGGACCGCTGGGCCGCGCTTGCCGAGCGACTGCTGCCCGGTCGCTTCGAGCCGCAGGACGAACTCTTCGATCGGCTCCAGACGGTCGCCCAGTTCAACCGCGCCCGCTCCGTCGCATTCATCTTCGACGGGATGGACCCGTTCGAGGACGGCCGATACCGGGCGTACAGCAGCAAGGTGACGTTCGACGAGGCAGTCCGGCACCTGTCCGGCCCCGGGTTCGCCGGGAAGAACCCGAAGGTGTGGGTCAAGTCCCGCAGCGAGTTCGTGCCCGTCGCGGACCTGGTGAGCATGTGACCACACTCGCCGCCGCCGGGCTGCGACTGGCCTCCGGGTACGGCCCCGACGACGCCTACCTGCTGGCCCAGGCGGGCTATCCCATGGCGTGTGACCACCGTGCCGGGGACGCCACCGACCGACTCGACGTCGAGTGCGAGGGCCGCATCGACCCCGGTGAGACCTACGTGCTCGTCCGTCACGGGTTCGACCTGGGCAAGGCTGTGCGCCTGGAGTGCCTGCAGGCCGCCCGTGTCATCGACCAGCTGCCACCGTGCGGGCACCGTGACGTCAGCACCGGTTGCGGCGGGTGCGACCCCGGCGCGATCGAGTACGTGCTCGACGACGAACGTCCCGGTGTGCTGCGCGCACCGCGCCCCGACGACTTCATGGGCGGTGCCCGGTGAACCAGTGGGGCGGATACGCCCTGCACCGCCCGGACGACGACGGCCCAGCGACCCTGACCCTGAACGGAGCACGCGTGGGCCTGGTGCACCTGGCGCTCGACGGCGGTCACCACCACTACGAGTTCACCAACCCGCAGGCCGAACACGCCTACACGGTGTTCGCCGAGGACCTGTCCCCCGACGCGTTGGAACCCGACGACGTGCTCACGGACAAGTTGGCGGTCTCCGACGACCTGGACCGGTCCCCGTCCGTCGTGTTCGTGATCGACGAGGACGACTTCTTCACCACCGGCCGCTACCGCACCTACGGTCCCAACGTCGCGTTGGACCGGGTGGTCGAGATGCTGACCGGGGCCCACAGACCCGGCGGTGACGTGGTCCCCAAGGTGTGGGTCCGCGGTTCGGGGTTCGTCCCGGTGGACCAGGTCACCGCCGCGTGAGCCCCGCACATCCACCGAGCATGAGCACCAGCAGCACACCGCCAGTCACCGCCGCCGGGCAACGCGTGTTCGGGTCGGGTCTGGTCCTGCTGCCCCGGGTGACTGCACGGGACCAGGCCGCCGAGCACGCCCGCGCCGCCGCAGAGGTTCTAGAGCTCATGTGCTCGGGGCACCAGCTGCTCAACGAGTCCGGCCTGCCACGCATCTTCCCGCTGGTTCAGTGGACGGTGGTCGACCGGCAGGACCGCCGCGACCCGGGGTGGGCGGTGTGCCAGGACACCGGCGACCCGTCCTACTTGCTTCGGGTGCGCCGATCCGGCCGAACCATCCGGGACGTCAACGGTTTCCCTCAGCACCGGCACACGATCCGCCTCGTGGCACCGTCCCGGTGGCCCGGACGAAGGTGGCGGGCGCTGGGTCCGAACATCACCCGACCCGAGCACCTGTCCATGCAGCTGGGCCGGCTGGACGCCGCCACCGTGGCACGTGCCGGCACCGTCCGCACATAGGTGGTCTGTGGCCCACGACCGGGCCCACCCCGCGGGGTGCTGAACGTCCCAGGAGTGCACAGTGGTGGCAGCAGAGCACCGATCCGAGTGGGTTCAGCCGATCGTCGTGGACAAGGCCGGAACCCACCACGAGACGGTGAAGGCAGCCGCGGTGGCATCGGTCCTGGCGTGGCATGCTGGCCGGGACGTCGACCCTGAACCGTGGGCTCAGTGGTTGTCGGGCCCGTTCACCAAGACGGTGCGCCGTGCCACCCGGGCACGGTTGGAGCGTGTCGCCGACGAGCACGGTGGGGTGACCATCCACCTGGGCGGCTCGTGCGCGACCGCACTGCCCCCGGTCCGGTACGTGGACCTACCACGGGACGTCGCCCGGCTGCAGGTCTCCGGGACGGATCTCCCCCGGGTGTCCCCTCCCACCCGCCGCGTCATCGACACCCACGTCGACATGCGGCAACCCATGTTGCCGGTGCGTCTGGCCGTCCTCACGTCCCTGACGACCGGGAAGGCGGCCGCTCAGGCCGCGCACGCCCTGTTCGGGTGGGCACTCCAGGCCGACGCCGACGCCCTCGAGGCGTGGGCACACAGACCACTGGACGCGCCCGTCGACCTCGCCGACCCCTCAGTGCTGGCCGCCGAAGCCGGACGCCCCGGTGTGATCGCCATCCATGACGCAGGGTTCACCGAGGTCGCCCCGCACACCCTGACCGCTGTCGCGGTCCCGACCCGGAGGCAGCCGTGAACGACACGACCACCCCTGTCACCCCGACCGAGGCGCAGTGCACCCCGCTGCGGGCCACCCGGCTCGGGGGTTACGACCTGGACGCCGTCGACGACTTCCTCGACGACGTGGCGGACACGCTCCGCTGCGTGGGTGCCGGGCACCCGGCCGACTTGACCGTGTCGGACGTCGTGGCCGTCCGGCTGCCGCGGGCCCCGTTGGGTGTCATCGGGTACAACCGCCGCCAGGTCGACGAGCTGCTCGACCGGGTTGCTGACACGCTGGAGAGCGCTGCCTGATGGAACTGAACAAGATGACCGGCTGGGCGATCTCCGGCCTGGCGACCGACAAGCAGGGGGCCCTGAGCGACCCACGGGTGAACGCTGGCTCCCCGTTACTGACCGGCGGGGCGTCGTTGACCGACTTCCAGTCCGTCCTGACCGGGATCGACGCGGTCACCCACGCCGACCCCGCCCTGAGCGACGACGAACCGTCGCGGGCGGTCGTGCACGACCCGGTCGGCGGGATCCCCGGGGTCCTGGTCGTGCGACCCGTTTGGTTGCCGTCGTGGCACCGGGTCGGGGACGACATCGACCGTGCCGCAGAGCTCGGCACGCACGTTCCTGCGGCCCGCCTTGAGTTCTTGCCGTCAGCGGTCTGGCCGTACTCGTCAGAGTTCATGGACGCTGTCACCGGAGAGGATCTCGACCCACCTGCTGGTGCGTTCGTCCGCGCGGCCGCGTCGGCGGACATCGCCGCGATGGACGGGGCATCGCGGGACGAGCTCGCGCGCTCGACGGTCGGCTTCGACACGTTCGAGGAGGCGCAACGTCGCACCGTCCCCCGGGTGCCGTCGGCGATCCGGGCCCTGGTGAAGTGGGGCCGGCTGTTCCACGACCCAGCGATGGTGAACCAGCTCCGACCGGCGTTGTACACGTGGTGGTCGTAGTTCTCGGTGCCGCACATCTGTCCACCATGGGAAGAGGCAGGACGCGTCGCTTGTACAACCAGCCACCACGTGACGACTTCGTCATCCACGGCTCGCTGGGCTTGGCGACGGTGCGCAAGGGCCAGCCGGACGGCAGCCGGGTGTACTCGGTGCAGGCCGCGGTCGAGGGCCACCCCGGCCTGTACCTGACCACCGGGATCACCGTCACCGAGATCGGCGGGGCGTTCACCACCAGCGTCACCTCAGCCGTCTACCCCGACCTGCCCTGCGCGCTTACCGCGACCGTCGACCACTTGCCGGGCACCCACCCGGCGTACGCCGCCTGAGAGGAACGACCATGCCCGCCCCACGCCAGACCCTGCCCTCGATCACCATGCGGTACGTGCGCGACGAGAACACCGGATCACTCGTGTGGGCCCTGGTGCTGTCCGACGGCAAGCAGTCCACCGAACCGGTGACCATCGCACCCGAGACCGCCGCCGGCATCGCGCAGATCGTCGACGTGGCACTGCCGCTGCCGGTCGACCTCGGCGGGGAACTGACCTCCGCCGAGCGTGTGGTGCGCACCGCGCACGTGCAGACCCTCGAAGCCCAGCTCGCCGCCGCTCAGGCCGGGTTGAAGGCCACCACCCCCGACAAGACGTCAGCGACGGCCGAGCCCGGCACCGAGGATGTGCCGGCGAAGCCTGCGTCGAAGCCGACCCGCAAGCGGTCCACGACGCGGTCGTCGAAGGCCAAGGCGGCAACGGTTCCACCGGTGGCCGACGAACCACCGGTGCTCGAGACCGTCACCAGCGACACCCCGACGGCCGACGGTCCTCCGCTGCCCGACGAGCCACCGCACTTCGGTGACCTGCCGGAGCGTCTGCCGCGTTCGTCGCACCTGCGGGTCCCGCCGATCGACGAGTTCTGAGCCCGTGCATGGGGCCGGAGCCCCCCGCACATCCACCTGACATGAGCATGCACGCACATCCACGCCAGCCCGCAGGTGTCCCGTCCGGGGGCCAGTTCGCCACGGTCGCCCGTACCGAACCGGCGGTCGACCTGGTGACTCCCGGCTACACCCCCGGGCCGTCTGCGTCCCGACCAGCGGACCGGTCACCGGAGCACGCGCGCCTGGCGGACCTGGGTGTGCCGGCGGGCAAGCTGTCGCTGCTGGCCCCGGTCGAGGCGAAGTCGGTCCTCGGTTCGATGCCCCCGCAGGGGTTGGCGGACCGGGATGAGGCCCGGGCGACGGTGGATGCGTACCTGCGGTGGCGGGACCTCGCGGACACCGGGAAGGTGCACGAGCTTCGGGCCCGCCGGATCCTCGACGAGGCCACCGGTCAGCTCGCGGCCGCCCAGCGCGGACTCGTCGACGCCAACGAGCAGGCCAGTACGGGGTCCGCGGACGGGACGCTGCTGCAGGACGAGGCCGCACAGGACGTCAGTGTTGCGGTGCGCCGGTTCGACGACGCCCGGGCGGACCTGCGCTACCTGACCGACCCGCAGTGGCGGGAAGCGTCCGGCGCCTTGTCGATGGCGGACTACTTCGCCCTGCACGGGGCACGGCGGCGGTTCGCGAACGGCGCGTACCGGGGTCAGGTGCACATGTAGCCCGGCCCGGTCGTGTGCCGCACATAGGGACCTCATGGACACCAACGTGACGACCAGGCCAGCGATCGACATCCTCGCGTCCCTGCCCGTGGGTGCGGTGTTCTCCGCGAACGGGCGCAGCTACCAGATGGGCAACGGGTTCGAGCTGTACCCGGCGGCCGGCAGGGGCACGTTCAACGTGCACGACCCGTCCGGGCGCGTTGCGCGCCTGAACGTGAAGCCGACGACACGGGTCACTGTCCACGGGCCCCGCTGAACCCCGCACATCCACTAGGCATGAGCGCACTGGACCGTCCTCGTCAACCCGCCGGAACCGCGACCGGGGGTCAGTTCCGTGCGACCGAACGAACCGAGCCGGAGATCGACCTGCCCGTCGACCCCTCCCCGCAGGACGCGGCCACCGCACGACTGGACGAGTCGCTGGTACAGGGTGCCAAGCTGGCGGACCGGATTAGCAAGGCCCGCGAGATCCTGGCCGGGGCGCGCCGTCGGCACCTGATCGCCGCGGGCCTGCCGGACCGGGTGGAAGACCAGATGTTCTGGTCCGAGCGCGTCGTGGCAGCCGAGGAGGACTTGGCGGACCTGCAGGGCCTGTACAACGGCACGGTGGTGGGGTTGGCACTGCTGGCGGAGCGTCACGACAGGGCGTGGCGGGACGTGCACGCCATGGGGTCCGGTCGTGAAGCGGTCGACCCGGAGTCGTACGCCGCGGCGGAGCAGGACCTGCGGCGCAGCACACGCGCCCTGGGCGAGGCGTCCGACCCGGACCTGGAACCGGTACTTGTCGGGGAGGACTTGTCCGACAACCTCGGCGGCGAGTGGTCCAGCGTGGGGATGGTCGCGGCCGGCGTGACCGACCTGGACCGGGGCGAACCGGCCGCGTGGGTGGTCTCGTTCGTAGACCTGCCCACACGCACCGAAGTCGGCCGGGTGACTGTCCCCAACGACACTGGCGCCAGTCGTCTGGACCGTGCGACGGCCCTCAACCACGTCCGTGCGCTGGCAGCAGACCCCGAGCGGTCAGGGGAGCTCACCGGAGGCCTGCTTGACCGCTTGCCGGTGCGCGTCGACCCGGCGGCGTGACCAGGCAGCCCCGCACATCCATCGGGCATGACCTTCTTCCAGCGCCGGCAACCCAAGGGTGTCCCGACCGGGGGCCAGTTCGCGGTCACTGGCCGCGCAGAGACGGGCCCGGCCCTGACCGCGCCGACAACACGATCTTGGCGGCCTCAGGTGGAGGACGGCGTCGACCAGGCGTTGGGGGCCCTGGGCGACGCGGTTGTACCCGACGACCCGGAGTTCCCGGCACCGGAGCACGCGACTGCGATGGACGCGCTGCACGATCTGGCGGACACGCTGCTGGAGCGTCGCGGACTGGCGCCGCGGGCCGCTGGTGACGGGCGGCTCGTCGAGCTGCGCACCGCGGCGGCCGAACGGCTGGCGGTGGCGTCCTGGCCGCAGGAGAAACGGGACCTGCTGGTCTCGGCGCTCGGTGACGCGGATGTTGCCGGCAAGGCGGACCGTCTGGCCCGGATGACCCCGGGCCGCTACGCCGACCACGCCGTGCACTACCTGATGGCCCTGGGGCGAGCCCGCCGGGTGAGCGGTCAGTGACGCACCCACCGGCTCCGGACGGGTGCTCGAGGCTGGTTCGAGTCCCCGCACATCCACCAGGCATGAGCACAGAGACCCCCGCACGCCAACCAGCAGGTGCGCCCACTGGTGGGCAGTTCGCAGCCACCGCCCGCCAGGAGCCGGGGCTGAGCCTTTCCGAACCACCCCGGAGGGTGGCGATGGGGATCAGCGCGCTGGTGGACCTGGACCCGTACGGGGTCGAAGACCTGCCGACGTGGCCTGGGACGCTCCCCGAACCGCGGGTGTCGTACGCATGGGACGAGGACGGCCTGCTGGAGACTACGGTGACGACCGGTTCGGACTCGTTCTGCGTGTTCGGCACCCCGAGGGACCCGGCCTGCTCGTTGGAGGATATGGCTGACGAGTTCGAGCACATCCCGCAGCCGGTGCGTGAGCAGGCGGCCGACTGGGCGTATCAGATGCACCAGAACGTGCACTCCCTGGTCGGGCAGGTCGAGTACGCGGCGCACACCCCGTCGATCCAACAGGCGGTCGTGTCGTTGGCCGCCGGCGGCGACGGTCAGGTGCAGGAGCCCGCTGCCGGCTCGCCCGGGTGGGTCGCACCTGCGGTCAAGGCTGCTTCCCGGGCTGAGACCAACCTCAAGGCGTGGTTCGGGACGCGGGACGTCGATGAGACGACCATCCAGGACGTCCTGACCGATCTGTTGCACATGGCCCGCTCGCGCGGGATCACCCCGGCCGATCTCGAGGACGTCTTCCAGCGCGCCCAGGCCGTGGCTCGTGACGAGGTGGAACGCCCGGAGCTCTGACCCGCCGGGTGCACGGCACGCATCCCCGCACATCATCCAGGCATGAGCACACGCACCCAGAACCGTCAGCCCGCCGGCGTCCCCGTTGGGGGTCAGTTCGCCACGACGTCCCGCCCGGAGCCGGAGGTGGCGCTGTCGGGGGCTGAGATAGAGACCCTCACGGACTCCTACCTCGAGTCTGCGCTGTTCTCGACGTCGAACGACGCGGGTGACGAGTCCCTGCTGGCGGACTACTCCGTGGAGGACGTCGACGACGCCGCACGTGAGCAGGCGACCGACGACATCGAGGGGTTCTTCGAGGCGAACGCTGAGCTGATCGCCCGAGCGAAGGACGCCGACCGGGGTTACTCCGACAGGCAGGTCGCCCACGACTTCTGGCTGACCCGTAACGGCCACGGTGCCGGGTTCTGGGACCGTGGACTGGGCGAGGTCGGGGACGAACTGACGCAGGTCGCGAAGGCGTACGGGTCCGCCGACCTCTACGTCGGCGACGACGGCAAGATCCACCTGAGCTGACCGCCGGCCCCCGCACATCACCTGGGTATGAGCGCAACCACGCAGTCCCGTCACCCTGCCGGTGTACCCGCCGGGGGCCAGTTCACCGCGACAGCCCGGCCCGAGTCCGGTGTCGGGCTGGCCCCGGTCATGACGGCCCGGATGCGTGACGAGGTCGCGATGGACCGGATCGCGTTGGCATTGGGGGCGGTGGACCAGTGGTCGACCGCTGACGACCTGGACGAGATCACCGGCCTGTTGGCCGCGTCGGGCCGCCCGCACCCGGGCGCGACCATCGACCCCGCGAGGTACCGGGCCCTGTTCGCCGAGTACCGGTCGGGGCGCACCGGACCGGTGGACACGACAGCACGCGCCCTCGACGACATGGCTCTGACGCTGGGCGGGAACCCATCCTGGTCGCCGGAGGACCTGGAGTCGGTCGCGGACCTCGTGGCTACGGCGGGGCTCCCCCACCCCGGGGACGGCAGCCCTGATGAGTACATCGTGCAGGTGGCGATCGTGCGGGCGGCCCGTGCCACGTCGTACGAGGACGCCCAGTCGCGTCTTGCTGATGGGATCCAGCACTACCTGGACCGGCAGTTCGATGTGGGCGAGCTTGGTGTGGACCCGGCCGGGTTCACCGTGTACGTCGAGGAAGGCGACGACGGTACCCCCCATTACGGGTCGACGATCGACGTGCGCGGGTGGGGCGACATGGACGAGGACA
This sequence comes from uncultured Actinotalea sp., assembly GCA_964416715.1. Lineage (GTDB taxonomy): Bacteria > Actinomycetota > Actinomycetes > Actinomycetales > Cellulomonadaceae > Actinotalea. The sequence continues at coordinate 22,076 of CAYQFJ010000002.1, forward strand.
TCGACCTCGCCGGTACCCCGGCCGAGGAACTACTCGTCGAGCTGGTCCGGAACGCGCCGAAGCGTGGGCGGCTCGACCCCGTCGTCCGCTGACCGGTCAGGCGGCGACCGCGGCGCTGAATGCTGTCCGCATCGCACGCAGCCCACGGTGGTGGAGCTGGCTGATCCGCGACAGGCTCACCCCGAACCTGGTGGCGATGTCTGTGAGCGGGACCTGTTCGAAGTAGTGCAGGACCAGGACGAGCTTGACCCGGTCATCGAGGTGGCCGAGGCAGTCGAACAGGACCGCGCTGGTGGCCGCGTCGTCGTGCGCTTGGGCGGGGTCTGCTCCCGGCGCGATGACGATGTCGGCGGCCACGAGCTCACCGGCGCTTCCAGGTAGGGGCGCGTCGAGGGGGTGGATGTGGGTGGCGGTGATCTCTGCGATGGCGCGGGTGAGGCGGGCCGGGGTGAGGTCGACCTTGGCGGCGAGCTCTGCGTGGGAGGGTTCGCGTCCCAGGCGTTGCTCCAGGTGCCGTGCGGCGTTGTGGATCATCGTGGACTTGGCGCGGACGGTGCGGGGCGCCCAGTCGGTTGCGCGGTGCTCGTCGATGATCGCCCCGCGGATCCGCCCGTACGCGTACGCCTCGAACACCTGCTGCTTGCTGGGGTCGAACTTCTCCAGTGCGTCGATGAGTCCGAACATGCCGCCGGAGATCATGTCGTCGAGCTCGACGTGGGGTGGCATGGCGGCCGCGGTGCGTCGGGCGATCTTGGTGACCAGTGGGGCGTAGTGCAGGATCAGCCGCTCTCGTGCGGCCGGGTCCCCCTCGTGGTGCGCCTTCCACACCTGATCCAGGTTTGCGGGGGTCTCAGGGTGGGGCGGCCCGGCGCAGCGCAGGTGTGGGCGTGCGGTTCGCGTGGGGGTGTTGCGGGTCGTGGCCGAACGCTCCAGGGTGGCGTGGCTCATTGTCGTGCGGACCTCCGGGGTGGTGCGTGGCGAACCGTGCCAGTGTATGTACAGTTCGGTCGCATTGGGTTCGTCGACACCCGAGTTTCGGCGGGTCGGCCTGTTGGCTCCCGCTCTCGCGGGTCCGCCGGGTACGTTGATGTGAGGACGGAGTGTATGTACATCACCGATCGGGAGGTTGTGCGTTGCGAGCACGCAGGACGGCGCCCGATGCGGGGTTCACGCTCATCGAGCTGACGGTCGTCGTCGTCATCGTCGCAACGCTCGCGGCGATCGCGGTCCCGGTGTTCATGGGCCAGCGTGTGCGAGCCATCGACGCGACGGTCTTGTCGGACCTCAAGAGCCTCGCCCAGGGTGCGGAGAACTACTTCGCCCGGGAGCAGCGCTACCCCGGCGCGGCGGCCGACTTCGCGTGGGGTGCGACGGTCAGCACGACGCGCGGTAACGAGTTCGTCGCGTTCAGTGACCAGGTCACCGGGTACGTCGTGTTCGGCAAGGGTGCCGGTTCGACGACCGTGTTCGTGCTGTCCTCCTACGAGGGGTCGGGGCCTCGGAGCACCGACCTGGTCGGACTGCCCGTGACGGGTCCTGGCGCCGGCCAGTTCGGGCCGGCGCAGCCGGACCTGGGGTCGACCACCGCGATCCCGGTCCCCTGATCGTCGCGACACGCCGCGCGTGTATGTACGAACTGACATACACCCTGGTAGCGTCACTGGTGGATTCGCGACGCGGGTCTACCCCAGGGCGCGGGGGTTGAGAACTTGTCCTCCTGGAGATCAACCATGCTGCAGACCCGCATTCGCGCGGCTCTCGACCGGCGCGACGAGGGGTTCACCCTGATCGAGTTGCTGGTGGTCGTCATCATCATCGGCATCCTCGCTGCCGTCGCGATCCCGGTGTTCCTCGGGCAGCGTCAGCGCGCGTTCGACGCCACCGTGCAGTCCGACCTGAAGAACCTCGCGACGGCCGCGGAGACGACCTTCGCCTCCGACCTGTCCTACCCCGCCGACGCGGCGACGTTCGCGTCCAACGGCACCACACCGATCGTGTCCGAGGACACCGAGTACAAGGCGTTCGTCGTGGAGTCCGGTACGGACGCCGGCTACGTGATCTTCGGCAAGCACAACGGCTCGGACCAGGTGTGGGCGGTGTCGTCCTACAACGGCGGTGCCCCGGTGGTCGCCGCCGGTGCCGACGAGCTGGCTGACGTGACCGCCGCGGCCGACGCCGCGTACGGTTCCGACGGCCTGACCTTCTCGACGACGGTCGTCACGTTCCCGTGACGACCTGACGTCGACCATCCACCGACGACGGCCCGGACATCCCCGACCCGGGGACCGGGCCGTCGTCGTCTCGTGTTCGCAGGGAGCCCGATGACATCGCGACGACGACGCCACCACAACGACGACGGCTTCACCCTGGTGGAGCTGCTGGTCGTCGTCGTCATCGTGGGCCTGCTCGCGGCGATCGCGATCCCCATCTTCCGGGACCAGCAGCGCGGAGCCCTAGACAAGACCGTCGGGGCGGATCTCGACACGTACTCCACTGCGGCCGAGCGGTACTTCGCCTCGACGTTCACCTACCCGACCGACCTGCTCGGGTTCGACATCCGCAGCTCCGGCACACCGGCGTCCGGTCCGGGGAACACCTACCGGGCGTTCACGATCCGCTCGGGTGCGCACTCCGGGTACGTGCTCTTCGGGCAGAACACGACGACCGGCCAGGTGTGGGTGCTGTCCTCCTACGCCGGTGCGGACCGCCAGCACACCGACCTCGAGTCGCTGCCTGAGTCCCCGCCGATGGCCGGGCAGTACGGGGTGCCCGATGGTGTGATCGCCGCGGACTGGGACCGGCTCAGCGGACTGGACTGGGGTGCGGTCCCGCCGGCTGACCCGGCCGGGTCTCCGGTGGTGCGGTTCTGGGACCCGACGCTGACGGTCTCGTCCAAGCCGATCCTGGACACCAACGACCTCGCCGGGTTCGGGAGCCTGAACGACGTGCCGTTCCGGATCGTCGACCTGGAGTCCCCCGTCGCCTCCCGGGCCCTGGAAGTCGTCACGGACAGCGCGACACGACCTCAGGGCCCGGTGCTGTTCCAGCATCCGCTGGCACCGACGTGGCCGGTGGACTCCCCCCAGGTTCTCGCAGCGGGCGAGCAGTGGACCGTGTCGGTCTGGTTCCGCGGCGCGGCGGGTGACACGTTCCGCCTCGGGTGCCGGATGGTGACCGCCCCGGGCCAGTACGCCGGTGAGAGCTCGGGGAAGCCGGTGACCGCGACCGGGGCGTGGCAGCGCATCACCCACACGTGCACGACCAGCGTCGAGCACGTCGGTGCGTACGTGAACGTCCAGGTCACCACGGCGGACCCGGCCGCGGACGTGACGTTCTGGGTGACCGGTCCGCAGGTGAACCGCGGCCCGTACGCGACCGCGTTCCAGCCATGACCGGGCTACTTCGGGGTCTTGTGCTTGCGGACCCCGGAGTAACCGACGAGCTGGATGTCCCCGCACACCGGGCATGCCCCGTAGGTCGACTGCCCGTGGCGCCGCAGCTCGCCGCTGTGCTGCTGGTTCGAGCCGGGGCACGTGTCTGGTGCGGGAGGCTTGCCGCGGGTCCACTCGACGGGCGCCGTGGGGTAGCAGGCGGTGCACAGGATCGCGCCGTGCTCGGCGACCGCGGCCTCCTCGGTCTGGCCGGACAGCTGCGGCAGCCACCCGTACTCGGTCGTGTCGCGGCAGGTGCGGCACGACCGGGACGAGTGGATGTGCCCGCCGGCGGACGAGGTGACCAGGAAGAACCGGGACCAGCCGCGAGCCTGGTGTTCGGCCTCGAGCTCGCCGACGTGCTCACGGGTGACGTCCTGCTTGGCGCGCAGGTCGTGGACGTCGACGAGCAGCGACCGTGCGGGCTCGACCTGGTACGGAGCGACCTTGCCGTTGTCCAGTGCCGCCTCGAGGTCCGCGAGGACCTGATCCGGCGGGGTCGGCCACCCACGGTGGCGCGCACCCCGTGACGTGTCCTGCCGGTGCCCCAAGGTGCGGTGCGCCGCGTCGATCTTCGACCGGAGCTTCGCCGCTCGCCGGTCGAGCTCGGTGTACAGGTCCGCCAAGAGGTGGTCGACCTGAACCGGGGTGTGGCCGGCGTACGGCCGCGACAGGGTCGTGCCGGTCTCCTGGTGCGGCGTGGTGGCGTACTGCCCGCCGGCGGGGGTTCCTGCTTCTCGTCGAGGCTGGGTGCTCATACCCGGTGGATGTGCGGGCCGCTCACGGGGCCCACAGCACCGGCGGGGTTGGCTTGGGCGGCACCGGAGGTGGGGCCTGGTCGAGGATCGCCGGGCGGGGGACGTCGCACAGGCTCGGGGGTTCGTCGGCCTGGTGCTCGGCGTCGGTCTCCTCAGCGCATCCGGCCAGGGTGTCGTCGTAGTCCCGCTGCGCCTCGTCCTGCCGGGCCTGGTGCTCGGCGGCGGCGTCTTGCGCGGACTGCCAGGTGGCCAGGTCCGCCCGGTAGGCGTCGAGCTCGGCGGCTTGTCGGGACCATGCCTGGTGCACGTCATCCACGGCGGTCACGTAGTCGGTCCACGACTGCAGCGCGGGCACGTACTCGACTAGCTCGTCCGTGTACTGCTGGGCGTCGGTGAGCCATGTCTGCTGGCGTGACGTGAGCTGGTCGGCCGCTGCCTGGCGCAGTGCGTCAGCCTTGACCTGCACGGCGTCGAGATCGACCGGTGGTGGGACGGAGTCGGTGAACGCCCACCCGCACCCTGGGCCGGTGATGTCGGCCGCGGGCACCACGACCTTCGTCGTGAGCGGTTCGGGCCCGGGCCAGGTCGGCGCGGTCGGTTCGGGTACGCGCTTGGGGGCCGGGGGCCCGACCACACCCTCGGGCATGGTCGCCGCGGCGGGGGCGTCGACTGGTGGTGGCAGGGCCTCCCCCACGGCCGGAGCACCGGGAGTCGGCTCCGCGGTGAGTGTCAGTACCTGGGTGTGAGGGGTGTAGCCGGGGTGGGTGGGGTTGCGGGTCGCATCGGCGCGGCCGGGAGCGAGGTCGGCGCAGGTGTCGCTGAGAGCGTCCAGCAGTGCGGCGTCGAGCCGTTCGGCTTCCGCCCCTGGCCGGGTCGAGGTGGTCAGTGTGACCATCACGTCGCCTCGAGTCCATGCGGTGACCGTCCCGCCGTCGATGCGCATCTTGGTGGCCCGCGTCGATGCGACGTCGGTGGGGGTCCCGCACTGGGTAACCTGGTCCGCGACGACCTGGCCGAGGCCCGCGCTGAACACGTGGACGCTGACCGGTCCGTCCTGGGCGGAGAGCATGGGGGCGGCGACCTGGCACCCGAACGGGACCGGGATGGTCGCACCCCACCGCGGGGCGGTCAGCAGCTCGGTGACCACGTCGCGGGCAGGGGCCGGGTTGGGGGTGATGGTGGACGTTGTGACGACCCCGGGCCGGGGCGCCAGCTCCGGGGTCGTCAGCGTGTGGGCGGCGTCACTGTCCGAGGCGGTCAGGACTGCCGCGAGCATGGCTGCGGAGCCGACGGCGAGCGTCGCCGTGAGGATGGCCGGGAGTGCTCCCAGGGTCGCGCGGGTCCGAGTCATGTCAGTCAGAGTGTACATACACCTGTGCTGAACTCCGGCCATTCGAGCGGCGTGCCGTATGTCAGTTTGTACATACAGTCGCTAGGCTGCCGGGCATGGCCAAGAACCACAACCCCGAACGTCGCCGCGCCCTCGGGGCGCTGCTGCTCGGGTGGTCACTGGCCGCCGTGGTCGCCGCGACTAGCGCCGCGATCCCGGCCGTCGCCCTCGGGCGCGCCGCCCTGGGCGCTACCGACTACTGGGACTCCATCGACGTCGAGCTGGCCGACCTGACCACCCCCCTTCCGCAGCGGACCGTCCTGGTCGACACCACCGGGGCCGAGATCGCCGTCCTGTACGACCAGAACCGACTCCCGATCGCCACGCTCGACGCGATCGCCCCGGCCCTGATCGACGCGGTCCTCGCGGTCGAGGACGACGGCTTCTACAACCACGGACCCATCGACTTCCTCGGCACGGTCCGGGCCCTGGGGCGCAACGCCACCGCCGGTCACGTCGTCCAGGGCGGGTCGACGATCACCCAGCAGTACGTCAAGCTGCTGCGCGCCAACGCCGGTCAGGACGACGCCACCACCGACGACCTGCGCCGCAAGGTCGTCGAGCTGAAGTACGCCGCCGCACTGGAGGCCGAGACCACAAAGGACCAGATCCTGCTCGGCTACCTCAACGCCGCCTACTTCGGCAACGGGGCTTACGGTGTCTCGGCCGCCGCACAGGCCTACTTCTCGACCACACCGGCGGACCTGACCCTGCCGCAGGCGGCGATGCTCGCGGGTCTGCTGAAGAACCCCACCGGATACGACCCGACCCTGGACCTGGCGGCGGCAACGTCCCGACGCTCCGTGGTCCTCGAGCGCATGGCCGCGACCGGCCGCATCACCCCCATGCAGCGGGACGCCGCGGACCGGAGCCCGCTCGGCCTGGCACCGTCCGCGCTGCCCAACGGGTGCACCACCTCGCCCTACCCGTACTACTGCGAGTGGGTGCGCCAGACGCTGCTGACCGACCCGGCGTTTGGCCGCACCAGCGCCGAGCGAGAGGTCAACCTGGCTCGCGGCGGATTCACCGTGCGCACCGCGCTCGAGCCAGCGGCACAGGACGCTGCGCAGCGGGCCGTGGACGCCGCGTTCGACCACCACCAGAACCAGGCTGCTGCGATCGCGGTCGTTCGCCCCGGCACCGGGGCGGTGGCGGCCATCGCAGCGACCCGGGACTTCGACGACACCCAGTTCAACATCCCCGTCCAGGCTCAGCTCCAGCCCGGGTCGACGTTCAAGCCGATCACCCTGGCCGCCGCGTACGAGCACGGGTTCGGTCGTGACACTCGGCTCAACGCCCCCGCCCGGTACACGCCGGCGACGATGAGCTCACCGACCGGTGGGTTCCGCAACGTCGACGGCCGGGGCAGGTACGGCATCGACGCGGCCGCCGCGATGAAGTTCTCCGTGAACACGTGGTTCGTTCGCCTGCTGGAGCAGACCGGCACGGACACTGTCGCCGACATGGCTTGGCGGCTGGGCATGACCACGATGGACCCGGCGACCCGGCACGTCGGCCAGCAGGACGCGTCCTTGACCCTCGGAGCGTTCGAGGCGACCCCGCTGGACGTGGCCACCGTGTACGCCACGCTCGCCGCCGACGGGGTCGCGTGCACTCCGACCGGGATCCTCGAGGTGACTGACACGATCAGCGGCCAAGCCCTGCCCGCACCTGACACGCACTGCCACCAGGCGGTGGCGCCTGCCGTGGCGCGGGCCGTCACCCACGCGATGTCCGCCACCGCCGAGCCGGGCGGGACCGCCGCCGACGTGGAGCTGCCGGGCCGGGAGTGGGTCGGCAAGACCGGCACCACCAACGACAACGGGGCGACCTGGTTCGCCGGGTACACCCCTGACGCGGCCGCGGCCGTGTGGGTCGGCGACACCCGCGGCCCGGCTCACCGCCTGACCGACGTCCTCGCGTACGGAACGCGTCACCGCGTCCTGTACGGGTCGACGGTCGCAGCACCGGTGTGGGAGCAGGCGATGACCGAACTGCACGCCGGGACGCCGGCCGCGACGTTCCCGGATCCGCTGCCACTGGTCCCCTGGGGCGCGGCGGTGCCTGACGTGGTGGGGATGAGCGTGCCCGCAGCCCTGTCCGCCTTGTCGGACGCGGGGCTGGACCCTGACGTCCCGCAGGATGCGCCAGCGGAAGGTGTGGTCACCGCCCAGTCACCGACGGGCGGGTCCGTCGCGACCGGGAGCGTGAGCCTGACCGTGAACGACTCGTACACCCACGCCGGCGCCGTGCTGGTCAGCAAGGAGGGCCGATGACAACGCTCGAGGTCGACTGGGCGAAGGTAGGGCTGTGGGGCCCGCCGCAGGCTCGGCGAGGGTTCGGGCCGCGTGACGTCGTGTACGCGGTCGCATGGCTGGCTGGTGCGAACGTCGCCCTGGCCGCTGTCGTGGTGTGGTGGATGACCGGCGCGGACCCGTCGACGATCACCATCGACATGACCACCGACCCGGCGGTCCTGGCAGGTGGGCTCATCGTGCTGTGGGTCGTGTTCGCAGGGGTGCCGACCGTGGTGAGCCGGCGGCACGGGTCAGGCTCGTGGGCTGCGGACTTCGGGTGGCGGGTGCCGACGGCGGCGGACTGGGGTCTCGGCCTGGTCGTGGGGCTGACGATGCGAGGAGCGGACCTTGCCGTGGGCGCCCTGGCCGGCCACCTGGGTTGGGTGGCCGGGGACAACTCCAGCTGGTTGTTCTCGCCGCGGGCTTGGCTGGTGACGGTCCTGTTCGTGCTGGGCGCCGCAGTGGTCGCCCCCGCACTGGAGGAGCTGTTCTTCCGCGGGCTGGTGCTGCAGGCGATGGCCCGGTCGACGTGGTTCGGGTCACGGTGGTCGACCCCGGTGGCCGTGGCGGTGTCCTCCGTGCTGTTCGGGGTGCTGCACACCACGGCGATGGACGCGTCGGGCCTGTACGTGGTGGCCGTCACCACGGCGGCCGGACTGGTCCTGGCCTTGCTCGCGGTGCGGCGCGGGAATCTCGGCGCGGCGATCACCGCACACATCGTCTTCAACACGACCGGGGTGGTCGGGGCCTGGATGGTGACGCTGTGAGTGACGAAACGCGGGTGTATGACGTGATGTCCGGTGATTCCTCAGTGTCAGACACTAACCTTGGGGCCACGACCACGGAAGTTCCCCCTCGTGAAGGCGGGACGGAGGAAGGGCAGAAGATGCCAGCGGCACACGAGTCATACCCCGGTGAGGACGCACCTCTGCCCCGACGCCACGGCGGCGCGCCGCCGAGCCTGGAGGAGGCGCTCGGCGTGGCCAGGCGGCGGGCCCGTGAGCGTGCCGAGAAGCGCGGCCAGCAGCCGGAGCTTCCGGAGGTGGTCCCGTACGCCGACGAGGCCGGCGACACGCCGCTGGTGAGCATCAGGATCCCGCGCCGCACCTTGTGGCTCGCGCACGCCAAGGCGGAGATGGAGGCCCGGAGCGTCTCGGACGTGGTCCGTGAGGCACTCGACGGCTACATCCTGACCCCGCCCGGCTCGCAGCTGGAGTACAAGCCCCCGCGGTTCTGAACCACGAGGGCCGTAGTGCCACCTGGCCCTCGCTGACCTCTCGACATCCCGCGCGTCCATACGCGGTGTATGTCAGTGTGTATGTACACTGGCGAGGTGATCAGGACACCGGTCGACCCCGCGCGCAGGAACGACGCGGCGCACCCCGAGGGCGGCATGACCCTCGTCGAGATGATGGTCGCGCTGTTCCTGCTCACGCTGGTCGTCACGTCGCTGAGCCTGGTCATCACCAACGGGATCCGCACCCAGACCGTGACCGAGCGCGCAGACCGGGCCACCGGGCTGACCCAGGTCATCATGTCCAAGGCCCGGCAGGCCGCCTTCGGCGAGCTCGGGTTCTACGACCAGGACACCACCGCCCCGGTCGGGAACGTGAACCTCCCGATCTCCCCGGTCACCACGGGCGGCACCGGGCCCAGCATCACCGAAGAAGCGGTCCAGCTCGGCCCCCGACCTCCCGGCAAGTCGACGTTCACCCCACCGGTGGATGAGTTCACCGACGACGGCATCGACTACCGCGTCACCACGTACGTCACCTGGGTCCCGAACGCCGACGGGTCCACCCCCACAGCCAAGCGTGTCACCGTCGTCACCCAGTGGGCCCCCGCACCGGCCGACCTCACCGGGGACTGCACCGACCAGGACACCCGCTGCGCCACCCAGTCGCTGGTGCGCACCGCGGCCGCATCCGACATCGACCCGGTCACCGGGCAGAGCCCCGAGTCGAGCTGCGACCCGTCCACCGCCACGATCTGCTCGGCGTACGCCCGCGCCGGCCGCGTGCTCGACGGAGCCACGATGGCGTCGGTCAGCGACGCACCCCAGCAGGTCGCCCCGGTGGACCTGTTCGTGCACACCTCGAGCACCGCGACCTCGGTCAACGCGCAGTGGACGTGGTTGAACGCCGCGGGCACCCCGGTCAAGGTCGTGAACGTCCCCCTGTCCCCCGGTGGGGACGGGACCCGGTGGACTGCCCAGGTCGACCCCGACACCCAGGACGGGTCATCGACCCACAAGGGCGACATCCGACCCGGGGCCAACACGGTGACGTTCACCGCGACCATGGACGGCGGCACCGACACGGTGAACCGGCCGGTGTTCTGGTCCTACGGCCTGGGCGCAGATGCCAACACCGTGTCCGCCTCGATCGTCGACGCCACCACCTGGTGCTCACCGGTCGGCTCGGCCACCCCGGTCAGGTTCAAGGTCAGCGGGCACTCCATCGGGTTCACCCCGACCACGCAGAACGCAGGAGCCCAGGACCGCGTCGACGTCGTCTTCACTTCCACGACCGCTGGGACCACCAGGACCGAGACCGTCACTGCGACCGTCGACCCGACGACCGTCGTCCAGCACGAGGACATCGCCCACGACATCGTGATCGGTGGGTGGGCCGAAGCCGTGTGGGAGGTCAACCCTCCGTCGACAGAGCACTGCGACAACCGGGCCGTGTCCGTCCTGTTGCACCGCGCCGCGGACCAGACAACCACCCCCGTGGTCCTCCAGCTCCCGGCCGCGACGCCCGTCGCACCCGCGCTCGACACCCCCGACATCACCGCCGAGCTCGACACCGACGGGCAGGTGACCGTCACCTGGACCACTCCGCCGAGCACCGCCGAGTTCGTCGTCGCTCACCAGGTCGACGGCGGACCCTGGGCCGAGCAGAGCACCGTCGACACGACGACCACGTTCACCCTCGACGAGGGCCAGGCGCTGACCGTACGGGTCAAGGCGCTCAACGGGTGGTCCTCGTCTGGTTGGTCCGACGAGGTCACCGTGACGAACAACCCCGGCGCCCCGGTCGTCGCCGCGGCACGGTCCGGTCGCGCCGCGATCTTCACCTGGCCAGCAGCGCCCGGGGCCACCGGGTACGTCGTCGAGCACAGCATCGACGGCGGCACCCCGGTCGAGACCACCCCGACGGGTCGCACGTTCACGATCGACCTCGAGCGCGGGCAGACCGTCGACGTGAACGTGTACTCGACGTCCGGAGGAACCCGCAGCACCACCCCCGGCACCGCGAGCATCACCATGCCGCTGTGGGACCCGTTGACCCTGCAGTCCGGGTGGACGAACTACGGCGTCGGGTACTCCCCGGCCCAGTACACGCGCTCCACCGACGGTGTCGTGGTGCTGACCGGCCTGATCCGGTACGGCGCCACGGACAACGACACCCTCCTGGGGACCCTCCCGGTCGGGTACCGGCCCGACAGCACCCTGATCTTCCGGTCCGCGGAGGGCGGGGGCGACGTCGCCCGCGTCGACGTGTACACCGACGGGCGTGTCGTCCTGACCCGGGCACCGACCACCGCAAGCTCGTGGGTCTCGCTGAGCGGCATCACGTTCCTGGCGGCCGACGCACCGGTGACCCGCACCCCGGTCGATCTGCTGGCCGGCTGGACGAACTACGGCGGGTCCTACGCGGACCTGACGTCCGCGCTCGACGGGTCAGGACGGGTGCACCTGCAGGGGCTCATCCGGCCCGGCACGACCACCGCCGGCACGTTCATCGGTTGGCTGCCCACCGCTCACCGCTCCGATGAGCACCTGTACTTCAGCTCGCTGTCGGCCAACGCGTTCAACGAGGTCGTGCTCAGCGACACCATCCGCACCACCAGCATCACCGGGCCCGGGTGGTTGTCCATCCAGGCGATGTACTACGGGACCGGCCAGGGGACGTGGACCGCCCCAACCCTTCAGAGCGGGTGGCAGCGGTACTCCACCACCTTCCCCACTCTGCAGTACAGCAAGGGTGCGGACGGGATCGTGACGCTGCGCGGCCTGGTCAAGGGTGGTTCCACGACCAACGAGACGGTCGTCGCGAACCTTCCGCCCGGGTACCGGCCCGCTGGGCGGCAGATCACCCCCATCGTGTCTAACCACGCGCACGGACGTGTCGACGTCACCGCCAGCGGCGACATCGTGGTCCGCGCACCGATCCACTCGGCGTGGGTCTCCGTGGACGGCATCAGCTTCATGGCAGAGCAGTAAGGGACAGCCGATGCTCACATTCAAGCGCCGGATCCACGGCCACCACGAGGACGGGTCGATCGCCTGGGCGATGCTCGTCGCGATCGCCCTGACCATGCTCGGGTCGGTGTTCGTCGCCTCCCTGGTGTCCACGGTGCACCGGTCCAAGGCCACCACCGACGCGACCATGCTGACCCAGTACACCGACGTGGCCGTCGCCGCAGCGATCGCAGACCTGAACACCGGGTCCCCCGTCGCCGCCACCCTCGCCGACTCCGACATGACGTGCGAGGAAGTGTCGAACAGGGCCATGTGCTACCGGTACTGGGCACTGCCCGTACCCGCCAACGCCGCCGACCCGGTCCGGTACGACCTGGTCACCCGCGTGTGGATCGACCCCGGCGACCTCACCGACCCCGAGAAGGACGGGCTGCTGGTCCGGTCGATGAAGACCCCACTGGAAGTCATCACTTACCAGACCGCCGGAGCCCTCGCCCCCACCCTCGAGGACGGGTACGTCGCCTACCAGCCCACACCCGGGGGCCTGTTCGCCAACGCTATCCACTCCTTCACCCGGTCCACCCTGTCCGGGCCCGCGCTGACGGTCCGGTCCTACAACTCCCAGACCGGGGACACCGGCACCCGGGCTGCGACCGTGTCGTCCTCCGGGTGGCTCTCGTTCGGCAACGCCACCCAGGCCGACCTGACCGTCCTGTACGGGGGCGCGTCCGCCGCCGGGGACTTCACCTCCCGGTGCACCGGGGAAGCGTGCCTGGAGTCCGGTACCCGGGTCATCGAGGCGACGTACGCCACACCGACCGACGCGTCCGTGCAGTGGATGCGCACCGTCGGTGCCACCGCGTGCAACCTCACCATCGACGGTGACTGGGTCGCGTCGGCCCACGACGGTCAGCTGCCGGCCGGGGTCACCTGCATCAACGGGTCGCTGATCGTCGACACCGCCACCACGACCACGTCCCCGATGACGACCCTGTACGTCAATGGGGTCGTCCAGATCCGTGACGACCTCAACCCGCCGCTGACCGGTCAGCTCGCCACCCCCGCCGGGCTGACGATCTACTCCACCGGCGGGGCCATCGCGTTCGATGCCCCCGCGGGGACCGCGATCTCCGCACTGACGTACGCGCCCCTGGCGGCGTGCGGCACGAACCCTGCGAGCAGCGAGAAGGTCACTTACTACGGGTCCCTGGTCTGCAACACCGTGTCCCTCGGCGGGGCGTGGGAGCACCTGTACGACGACGCCGCCGTCGCCGAGTACGTCGACCCGGTCCCCGGGGCGGCCAAGACGTTCTCCCCCGGTGTGCCCGGTGCGGTCGACTTCGATGAGTTCCACGTCCCGGAGAACTACATCCCCGCGTCCTGCGCGGTGACCGCACCCACCGGTGCCGCCGGGTACTGGAAGCTCGACGAACCGGGGATCCTGGCACGGGACTCGTCCGGGCAGGGCAAGGACGCCGGCTGGCTCACCACCGGGGGTGGCCGACCCGACGGGGTCTGCTCACAGGGCGCGGCAGCGCACACCGGCGGGGCAGTCACCGGTACCCACCCCATGACGTTCGTCCACGGGATGAGCGTCGAATACTGGGCGAAGGGCCTGCTCGGGTCGCCGGTGGACGTCGGCGGTGTCCGTGTCGGCCACGACGACACCGACCACGTGACCGTCACGATCAGTGGCGCCACGCACCGGGTGCCGTTCACCGTCCAGAACACCGACGCCTGGCACCTGTACACCCTGACCGTCGACGCCGACGGGGCGGTGACCTTGTACGTCGACGGTCAGGCCAAGGGCACCGTGTCCACCGGGACACCCCCGGCGACCCTCAGCGGCAAGCTCACCATCGCCGACGGGACCGCGGGTGCGGTCGACGAGGTCGTCGCCTACGACTCCGTCCTGACCGCCGGGACGGTCGCGGATCGGTACACGTGGTGGGTCGACACCGTCAGCCCGACCACGGCCGACCCGGGCACACCGTTCACGGCACCCACCGGCGTCGCCGACGACGGCACGACCCCCACCCTGCTGGGTGTGCGCTGGAACGTCCCGACCGGGACCTTCCCGACCGAATCGGAGCTCACCAGCTACCGCGTGGAGGTCGCTGACACCACCGCCGGCCCGTGGACGCAGATCGGGACGACGAACGGTGCGGCCACCACCTGGCAGCAGTCTGACCCGCCGTTGGGGTCGCTGCAGTACCGGGTGTGCGCGGTGTACAACGGCGACGAACGTTGCTCTGGCCCGGTCGGCATCGTCACCCTCGAGCCGCCCGTGGCACCGACGGTCAGCATCGCCATCAACGGCACCCAGGCCACGGCAACATGGAACGCGGTCCCGTTCGCCGACGAGTACAAGGTGTACTACCGGATCGACGGGGGTTCCTGGATCCTCGCCCACGACGCCACCACCACCCGCAGCTACACGCGCACGGTGCCCGCGGGCACTCAGGTCGGTGTGCGGGTGATGGGACGCAATGCCGCGGGTCTGGGCGCCGCAGGTGAGGCGCACGCCACCTCTGTGCCCGCCGCACCGGCCGTCACCGTCAGCTCGACGAGCGTCGACCGGGCGACGTTCACCTGGCCGGCGGTCAAGGGCGCCACCGGGTACTACGTCGCCGAACGGTGCAACGGCGACAGCTGGACGTACTCGACGCAGACGTCCCGGAGCAAGGCGGTCCGCTGCAACCAGGGTGATGTGGCGCGCATCGCGGTGCGCGCCCAGAACGCCTCCGGCAACTCGGCGTACACGTACGTCGACGAGTACCTGCTGATCAACAAGCCCACCGTCGGCTCCATGTACGGGTGGTCCGACTTCGAGTGGATCTACGCACGGCTCAACGGGGTCAGCTGCCCCGCCGGCACAGTCGTGCAGTCCCGGGCCACCACCCGGTGGGACGGGCAGGACTGGGGTGCGTGGTCGACGTACGCGAACACCGGCCGGGCGACCCAGTCGCTGGACTACGGGTCGCGGACCTTCTCCTACGACCGGGACCTGGACGTGTCGATCCGGGTGCGGTGCGCCAACACCTACAGCGGCACCGTCAGCGCCGAGACCAGCAGCCAGATCGTGCAGAACCTCATGCACCCGGTGCCCTCGCCCACGGGCCTGAACGTCCAGGTCGGTGGCACGGGTGCGACCTACCGGGCAGCCCAGTGGGCGGCGACCTGCCCCGCGAACACGTCGATCCGGTACGGCTTCTCGATCAACGCGACGACGTTCACCTACGGGCAGTCGCACATCACGTACACCCGGTACGAGCGCACAGCCCAGGCGTGGGGCAACGGGTCGATCCTGGTCGCCGCGTACTGCCAGTCCCCCGGTGGCCGGACCGGCTCCCAGGTGTCCGTCAGCCGGAACTTCTGACCGAAAGGAGCCCCAATGAAGTCGCGCGCCCGCAACACCATCGTCGTGGTCCCACTGGTGGTCGCCGCTGCCCTGGCCGGCGGACTGGTGGGCAAGCACCTCGCCGAACAGGAGCTCCAGGAGGCGCTCAACAGCCAGGCAGAGGACGGGATCGTCCACGAAGCGGAGACGTTGACCGTCGAAGACGTACCGAACCCCGACCTGCCGGCCGGCACCCGGCCCGGTGACACGTTCGACACGCACCCTGGACCGCTGGACCCACCGCTGGGGGTGTGGGCGCGGCAGGACGGCACGTTCCTGGTCATCGACCGCGACGTCGACCTGCCGCAGGCCGTTGAGGACGAGCTCACCAGCGTGTTGCGGGCCGCGACCACCGAGTCCGACCCCACCGTCCAGGCGACGACCCTGCAAGCCCAGTACGAGGCGCTGCACGACGCCACCGGGGCGAACCTCGTCGTGTCCTGGTCGCACGAGGGCGGATGGACGACCTGGTCGGCGAAGTACGACGGGCCCGACCTGCACATCAACGTCCAGGACTCCCCGGACCGCCAGGCCGCCGACTCCTACACCCAGGCACTGACAACGGCCGCGACCGAACCGGTGCACCTGGTCATCATCGAGCCCGCACCGTGATCGACCCAGACAGTGATGGTGCCCTCGACGAGGGAGTCGACGCCGCCGAGCTCCTGGGGTGGCCGCACCGAGCAGCGCCCCCTGTGCGCGCGGTCCCGAAGTCACCGAGCACCCCGGAGCTCAGGGAACAGTACGCCCAGGCTCTCGCCGAGCTCGCTGACCTCGACTAGGCACGGGCCGGAACGGACCCCACAACCGCGAGACGCCCGGCCCAGGGATGCAGACCCACCGCCTAACCCGTGGGCCCGTCTCAGGAAGCAGCGGCCAGGCACAGTGCGCGAACCCGAGGGTTAGCCCACCGGTACGCCACGACCGCACCGAGCGCCGCAGCACCCAGCACGCACAGCGCCGCCCCCAGCGCCTGCACGACCAACGGCGCAGGTGTGCCCGTCGCGCTGACGGCGACCGACCCCGACGTCGCCAACCATCCCACCAGGCCCGGGAACACCAGCAGCCGCAGCGACGCGGAGGCGGCCCTCGAGGCCGAGAGCATCCCGTCCCCCTTCACCGTGCGAGCAGGCACTGGGTGACGCACCGCGTGCCACAGACACACGGACGTCACCAACGACGTCACCGCCACCGCTGTGAGCAGCGCACTGACCGCTGACGTCACCGAGACGCGACCGGCCAGCAGGCCGGGGGTCAACGCCACCACGACCAAGGTCAGCGTGACCAGGCACGCCCACCCCGCCCATACCCCGAGCAGCCGCCTCGACTGCCCAGGCAGGGAAGCCAACCACGCGTTCGCCTCACCGGTCATCGCCGCAACGTTGTCCGTCCACGCCAAGCCCACCACCACCGGCAACCCGACACCCACCGCCCACACCGCGGCCGGGACGTGCCCAGCCACCAGCACACCGGCCGCCGCCAGGACCGTCACCGCCACCAACGGGGCCACGATCGGGCCGGTGCGCACGAACGAGCGCACCACCACCGCGACCAAGGCTCCCACCGGTCGTACCGGCATCGACCCGGCAACCCGACCCGGCACCACGGACGGCGCAGCCCCAACCGTGGCGGCGACCACCCGCGAGCACCACACCCACCCGGCCCGACCGCACCCGGCGCCGACGAGCACAGCCCCCGCGACCGCGACCGCCACGGGTGCGTCCAGCAGCCACCACGTGAACACCGGAACCAGCCCAAACACGCTGCCCCCCGCCCCGGGGACCGCCACGGCGACCAGCACCCCTGCACCCAGCACCACCACCAGCACGGCGATGACCGCCCGGCGTGCGCGGCGCACGACCCGAGACCCCCACAGCACCGCCTGTGACGCCAGCACCAGGACCAACCACCCGACCCAGGACAACGCCACCGCCCTGGCGCGCCCGGCCCCGTCCACCGACAGCAGACCGGCCAACGCCGTCAGCGCGAGCATCTGAATGAGCGTCACCAGGGAGGTGACGTGCACGGCCAGCGCCGACACGTACGGGTGCATCCGAGAGGTCCGCATCCCCACGAGCTCGTGCGCCGGCATCAACGTGGGCGCCGACGGGGAGACCAGTGGGGTAACGACCGTCACCGCGAAGCAGAACACCAGCACCGTCGAGGCGATCGCCCCGAACCCGGCCTGCACCCACTGGCGCAAGTACGCCGATGCGACCACCCCCTGCACGGTCGTCTGCCCGTCCGTCTCGGCGACCAGCCGGATCAGGTCCCCGGCCTGTGCCGCCAACGACAACCCCGACGCCGCGACGAGCAGCCCGACCCACAACCACACCCGCGACACGGCCGACCTCACCGTCCGCCACTTCGCGGCCGCGACGAGGCGGGCAGTGACCCACGCGGAACCGAACGCACCGACCCGGTGATCCATCAAGCGCTCCGCAGGCCGCGCCGGCCGCGGCGCAGCACCGAGACAGAGCCGCGCCGGTCCCCCGTCAGCAGCCGCTGGTACCGCGCCTGCCCCAGCGGTCCGGTGAACGCCTGCGCACGGCCCCGGCCGGCCACCCGGCCGTCCACCATCACGGCCACCTGGTCGGCGATCGTCACCGCGAGATCCACCAGGTGCGTGGAGACGACCACCGCCACACCGGCCGCCGCTGCCTGCTTCACCAGTGCCGTGATCGTTGCCGACCCCAGCTGGTCGACCCCGTCGAACGGCTCGTCCAGCAGCAGCACGTCCCTGGACGTCAGCACCGCCAGCAGGACGGAGGTGCGGCGGGACATCCCGTGGGAGAACGACCCGGTCGGCCGGTCCAGCACACGGGTCAGGTCCAGCCGCTCGGCCAGGTCGTACGCCTGCGGCCACCGGTCCACCGCACCGACCGACGCCAGGGCCAGGCCGATGCACTCCCGGACCGTCAGCGCCGGCGGCAACCCACCGGTGTCCGGGCAGTACCCGGTCACAGCTCGAGCGAGGTCGACCTGCTTCGGGTCTGCGACGTCGTGACCGGCGACCAGGACCCGGCCGGACGTCGGCGGCATCACGCCCGCCGCGACGGCCATCGTGCTCGACTTGCCCGCCCCGTTGCCGCCGAGCAACGCCAGGACCTGCCCGGGGCGCACGGCCAGGTCGACCTCGTCGACGGCGCGGTGTCCACCGGGGTACTCCACGACGAGGTCAGTGACCTGCACCAGCGCCTCACCCTGAACAACCATGTCAGTCCTCTCATTCACCTAGACGCTCACGTGCCTTGCCGGTCGAACGCCGCAGGGGGCGGGGTCCCGTCGGCCCCCGGTGCCGGAGACGCCTGGGCGAACAGGTCGTCGATCACCTCGGCGTCAGGCGTGTCGCACGCCTGGGTCAAACCCCACGCGGCGGCGGCGAACAGCCCGTCGAACCGGTCGACCCGGTCGGCCGGCCACGTCCGGACCGTCGCGGCCCACTGCGGGTTCTGCGCCACGAGCTCCACCAGTGCGGTCCTCACAGACTCGGGTGCGTCCGGCGCGACCCAGATCGCCCGCTCCCCGAACCACATCCCGTGCAGCACCTGCTCCGGGGTCGCCGCCACGTCGCCCGGTTCGGGCCGGTCGTGTGCGAACCACCCAGCCACCGGGACGGCCGGGTAGTAGGGCAGGTCGCCGGTGTACGGCACCCACCCCGTCTTCGACGTGGGCGTCTGTACGTGCTGCACCGGACCGCAGCCGACCGCCAGGGCGCGCACGGTCGGGCGGCTGTCCCAGCCTTGGGACGTGACCGTGACGTCCGGGGTGTGCGGCGACGTCAGCGCGGCAACGCCGGCGACCACAACGAGGGCCGCGGCCGCCACCCCGGTGAGCAGGCCACGAACCGTCCACGTCCGTCCCCGGGAACGACGTGGGTCGTGCGGTGGGGCCCACCACGGTTGACCGTTCACGCGAGCCGGTCCACACGGGTGACCGCCCCTGGGTGCAGCGTGCGCACCACGTCCCCGTCGATGACCCGGAGCATCCACTGCCCCAGCCGCAGCACCCCGTCGACCTGCTGGCCGTCGGTCAGGGTCACACGCACCCGACGTCCGTCACCGTCGGACAGGTCGACCCGGGCCCCTGAGGCCAGGGTGTACTTCGACGCCGCGCGCTTCGTCCACCGGCCGTACCCCGCCGACAGGGGGAACGCTTTGCCGACGACCTCCAACGCCTGGTCGGCGCTGGTGTCGAAGTCCACACCGGTGCCCGCGCCGACGACCACCGACCCGGAGGTCTTGACCTCCCAGGTCCACCGGTCCGACTCGCACGACACCAGCGCGTCGAAGTCCCGGGTGTGCCACAGCCACTGGCTGTACTGGCCGGACTGGCTGAACTGCCACGGCACCGTGGCGTCGACGACGGTGGAAGCTGAAGAGTTCACGGCTCGTCCTTGTCCTGATCGGTCTGCATGCACGTCTGGGGGACAGATGTGCGGCACCGACCAGGACCGTCACTGGATGAGGTTGAACACCTCGAACGTGGGCAGGTACATCGCCACGATCAGCCCGCCGAGCATCACGCCCATCCCGACGATCAGGATCGGCTCCAGCAGCGACGCGAGCCGCTTGGTCGTGGACTCGATCTGCTGGTCGTAGAACTCGGCGATCTTCGAGAGCATCTCGCTGATCGCGCCGGACTCCTCACCGACAGAGACCATCTGCACGATCATCTCGGGGAACACTCCCCCGTCACCGAGGTGCTCCGAGAGCCGTTCACCGTGCTTGACGTGCTCCGCCGCTGCCCGCACGGCGTCACGCACCACGGTGTTGCCCGCGGTCTCCGCGACGACGTCCAGGGCGGAGAGCATCTGCACACCCGAGCTCAGCATCACCGACAGGTTGCGGGCGAACCGTACGATCGCGAGCTTGCGGATCAGTGGCCCGAACACCGGCAGCCGCAGCTTGACCGGGTCGACGACGGCCCGGACCCGTTCGGTGTTCTTGTTCCTGCGCCACCACACCACCAGCGCGGCGATCACCGGCAGCGCCGGGAGAGTGACGACCTTCAGCACGTCGGACAACCCGACCGCGATGCGGGTGGGCAGCGGGAGCTCCCCGCCGAGGTCGGAGAACATGGACGTGAACACCGGGACGATGAACAACAGCATCCCGATCGCCCCGAGCACCCCCATGATCATCACGACGATCGGGTACGTCGAGGCGGACTTGATCTCCGCCCGCAGGTGCACGTCCGCTTCGGTGGACTCGGCGACCTCTCGCATCGCGGTCTCGAGGAACCCACCGACCTCGCCGGCGTGCACCATCGACACCATCAGCGGTGGGAACACCCGGGGGTGCTCGGCCAGCGCACCGGACAGCGGCTTACCGCCCTGCACCGCGGTGGTGACCTTCTCCAGCGTCGCGGCCAGCGTCGGGTTCTCCGTCTGCCGGGTCAGGACGGTCAGCGCCCGAAGGACGGTCATCCCGGCCGAGATCATCGTGGCGAACATGCGGGCGAACACGGCAAGGTCGTCGGGCTTGACCCGCTTGGCCATGCCGGGGATCTCCATGTCCCATCCGCGTCCGGCGGACTTGACCAGCAGTGGTGTCAGGCCACGCATCTCCAGGCCGGCGCGGACCTCGCTCTCGTCGGTGGCGTCGACCTTCTCGACGGTCACCTTCCCGGTCTTGGGGTCCAACGCCCGGGCGGTGTACGTGGAGGTGGAGCGGTCGCGTGCCCCTGAGGTACGGCGCGTGGCGGTGGTGGTGGTCATGCGATCCTCCGTGCGGTGTGCGGGCGGCCCAGGTGTCGGTCGAGCTCGGCGAGGTCGGAGGCGTTCGCCGCGGCCTCCTCGTAGGAGACCCGCTCTTCCTTGACCAGGCGGGCCAGGTCGGCGTTGAGGGTGTGCATGCCGCGTTCGGCACCGGTCTGCAGGACCGACGGGAGCTGCTCGAGCTTCCCGTTGCGGATCAGGTTGCGTGAGTCGGGTCCGAGCATCATCACCTCACGGGCTGGTGCTCGTCCGGTCCCGTCGACGGTCTTGATCAGGGTCTGGGTGATGACGGCTTCCAGGCAGGACGCCAGGGTCGTCTGGATCTGGTTCTGGATCTCCTTGGGGAACATGTTCACGGCTCGGGAGACGGCTTCCGGGGCGGACTTGGTGTGCATGGTCCCGAAGACGAGGTGGCCGGTCTCGGCGGCTTCGATCGCGGCGTGCGTGGTCTCCAGGTCCCGCATCTCGCCGAGCATGATGATGTCGGGGTCCTGGCGCAGGGAGGCGCGAAGCGCGGTGGCGAACGACGTGGTGTCCTCGTGGACCTCGCGCTGGTTGACCAGGGACAGCTGAGACTGGTGGGTGAACTCGATCGGGTCCTCGATGGTGAGGATGTGGGCTCGGCGGGTGCGGTTCGCCAGGTCCATCAGCGAGGCCAGGAGGGTGGACTTGCCGGACCCGGTCTGGCCGGTGACCAGGACCAGGCCGCGCGGGAGGTTCACCAGGTCGCGGATGGGCTGCGGGATGCTCAGCTCGTCGACGGTGCGGATCCTGGTGGGGACGGTGCGCAGGACCGCTGCGATGTTGCCGCGTTGACGGAACACGTTGACGCGGAATCGTGCGACGTCGTCGAGCGTGTAGGACAGGTCGATGTCGTTGCGTGTCTCGAACTCCTCGCGCTGCCGGTCGTTCATGATCCCGGTCAGCATCTGCTCCAGGTGGCCGGCGTCGATCGGCCCGGCCCCTTCGACGGGGGTCAGGGAGCCGTGCAGGCGCACGTTCGGGGTCCCGTCGGCGGTCAGGTGAAGGTCCGAGGCGCCGTTGTCCACGACCCAGCCCAGGAGCTGGTCGAGGCTGACGTCAGCGCCGATGTCCTGGGTTGTGGTCTCCACGACGACCGGTCGCCCAGGTGTCACCGGTGGCGGCGGGGTGGCGGCCACCGGGGCCGACCGGACCGGGGGTGGGATGGTGACCGCCGGTGGGTGCGGTGGTGTGGCCGCGGGGCCGAAGAAGTCTGTGCTCACGGGTTGCTCCTCACGCGACGACTCGAAGGACTTCGGCGATGGTCGTCTGGCCGGAGCAGACCTTGGCCCACCCGTCGCCACGCATCGGGATCATCCCGTCGCCCGTGGCGAGCTCGGAGATGACGTCGACCGTCGCCTCACGGGCGATGGCCTTCTCCAGTGCGGGGCTACGCACCATCGTCTCGTGGACCGCGAGGCGGCCCTGGTAGCCGGTGTCGGAGCAGCGGGCGCACCCGACGGCTTCGAAGAACCGGGGTGTGACCCCCTCCGGCGGGAAGAACCCGGACCGTTCCAGCTCGGCCGGGTCGGGCACGTAGGGGCGCTTGCACGCCTCGCACAGCTGCCGGACCAGTCGTTGGGCCAGGACGCACTCGAGCACGGACCCGACCAGGAACGGTTCGACGCCCATCTCGGACAGGCGTGTCGCAGCTTCCGGGGCGCTGGTCGTGTGGAGGGTCGACAGGACCAGGTGACCGGTGAGGGCCGCCTCGATGGCGATCTTCGCGGTCTCTGCGTCGCGGATCTCACCGACGAGGATGATGTCGGGGTCCTGGCGCAGGATCGAGCGCAGCGCCCGGGCGAACGTCAGGCCGGCCCGCGGGTTGACCTGCACCTGGTTGATCCGGGGGATGCGGTACTCGACGGGGTCCTCGACGGTGACGATGTTGACGTCCGGGCTCGCGAGCTCGTTCAGGGTGGCATACAGGGTGGTCGACTTCCCCGAACCGGTCGGTCCGGTGACCAGCAGCATCCCGGAGGGCTTGCGAGAGGCGGAGCGCCACCGCTGCGCGTTCGCGTCGGTGAACGCGAAGTCCGTCAGGGACCGGCGGGTGGCGGAGTTGTCGAGGATCCGCAGCACGACCTTCTCCCCGTGCACGGTCGGGAGGGTCGAGACGCGCATGTCGATCTTCTTGCCCCCGCGGGTGCGTGAGATGCGCCCGTCCTGCGGTACCCGGGACTCGGCGATGTCCATCCCCGAGATCACCTTGAGCCTCGAGGTGACCGACAGGGCGATCGACTTGGGGATCGGCGGCTTGTCGATCAGCACGCCGTCGATGCGGTACCGCACCGCCATCTCGGCCGACCCCGGTTCGATGTGGATGTCCGAGGCCCGGTCGGTGATCGCCTGGTCGAGGGTGAGCTCGACCATCCGCACGGACGCGTCCGACGCCCCTGAGCCGCCGGCGACCTCCCCGGCCAGGGCGAGGATCTCCATCTCGTTGCGGTACTCCGCGTCCAGCTTGGCCTTGACGTCCTGCTCGGGTGCGACGACCAGCCGGAACGGGCGGCCCAGTGCCAGGTGCAGGTCGTCGGAGACCTGGGTGGACGCGGCGGACTGTGCGGTCGTGGCGATCACGACGGTGTCACCGTCGAAGCCGAGGGGCACGACGGACCAGCGGCGCGCCTTGGACTTGTCGAGCAGGGCGATCGCGTCCTCATCGCACTTGACCGACGCCAGGTCGTCCATGAGCGGGAGGCCGTGGGCGTTGGAGACCGCGGACCGTGCCTGTTCGCGGGTGATCAGGCCGAGCTCCACGGCGGCCCGTCCCGCGGTCATCGTGGGGTTGGCGGCCAGGTGCGCGGAGACCTGCTGTCCCTGCCCCGGGGTGAGGGTGCCGGAGTCCGTCAGGTACGTCAGGACGTCCGACATCTGAACCCACTCTCCGTTCCGTGTGTCGCCCGACATGAGCACCGGGGTGTATGTCAGACTGTACATACAGTAACTGGGAATCGGCCCGCCCCGCGACGGAGTGTCGTCAAGCCCGCGAGCAGACCCAGCTAGGGGCGCGAAGGAGCAGGAATGAACGGGACGATCGTCGGGATCGACGTGGGGGCCACCGGCATCCGGGCCGTGGAGACGGCCACCCGAGGCCGGGCGCTGCAGGTACGCCGAGCCGCAGCCGTCACACTCCCACCCGGCGCCGTCGTCAACGGTGTCGTCCGTGAACCTGCGACCGTCACCGCAGCGCTGAAGACCCTGTTCCGCAAGGGCCGGTTCTCCACACGACGCGTCACCACCGTCGTCGGCGCACACCCCGCCGTCCTGGTCCGACCCGCGACCGTCCCGCACATGGCCGCGGCAGCCGACCAGCGGGGAGTCGTACGCGCCGCAGCACCCGACGTCCTGCCCGTCCCCGTCGACAAGCAGTACCTCGGGCACCACACCATCGCCGTCCGTGAACGTGCGACCGAAGACGGCGGAACCACCACCGTCGCCGACATCGCCCTGGTGGCCGCCGACCGCGAATGCGTCGACAGCATCGTCGAGGCAATCGAGAGCGCAGGACTGCGCCCCGCCAGCATCGACGTCACCGCGTTCGCACTGACCCGGTTCGTCGCGATGGCAGCATCAGGCCCCGGACGCCTGGACGTCATCGCCCACATCGGGGCCCACACCACCTCCATCATCGGCGTCGCCGACGGCCAACCGGCGTTCCAGCGCCCGATCAACGACTTCGCCGGCGCCCAGATCACCGGCGCCATCCAGGAAGCCCTCGGCTGCCCCCTCGACACCGCCGAGCAGCTCAAGCGGACCGCCGCATCCCTGGCCGGACCCGAGGGCGACAAGGTCAACACCGTCGTCTCCGGGTGGACCACTGCCACGGTCGACGCGATCAAGACCGCCATCACCGAAGCGTCCTGGCAGTCCGGCACACCGCTGGGCCGTGTCTGGCTCTCCGGTGGCGGTGCACGACTGGCCACCCTCGCCCCGCAGCTCAAGGCCCAGCTCGGCCACGGCGCCCACGTCGCGATCCTCGAACCGGCCACCTGGGTCTCCAAGCCCGGCCGGCTCGTCAAGGCAACCGACTCCACCGGGCAGGACTTCACCGTCGCCCTCGCAGCGAGCAACCGGTAAAGAGGCACACGACCATGGAACTGACCCTCACCCGCAGGCCGCGACAGGCCACCGGACCGTTCACCCCCGCCCAGCCGCGGGTCAACCTGCTGCCCGACTCCGCCGTCGAACGCGCAGCGACGTCCCGAGCGAAGGTTCTGGCGATCATCACCTGGGTCGCCTCGCTCCTCGCGGTCGCCGGCTGGTGGGGAACCGGGGTCCTCAACGCCAACAGCGCAACCGAGGCGCTGTCCGAGGCTCAGGACCGGGGACAGTCGCTGTCCATCGAGCTCGCCCGGTACGCACCAGTGACCTCGATCGCCCGACAGACCCAAGCCCTGGACGACACCGTCGCGTCCCAGACCGCCACCGAGGTCCAGCACTCCGCGGTCATCACCCGCTTCCTGGACGCCGTGGCTGGGACGCTGAACGTCGAGAGCGTGCAGATCAGCACGAGCAACACCGCGGCCTGCGTGTCGGTGGACCCGTTCAAGCAGGTCCCCCTGGCCGGGTGCATCACCTTCTCCGGTACCGCACCCGCCGGCCAGTCCGCCGCCCCCGAGCTCATCAGCGCCCTGACCACCGACCCGTGGTTCTCCGACCCGTTCATCCCCACCGTCGGCTCCACCGGGACCGACGGGACACCACTGTCGGGGACCGTCGGGCTCACCACCGACGCCTACAGCTCCCCGACCGCGCCGCTGCCACCCACCACGGAGGACTGACCGATGCGCAAGCCCACCATGCTCGGCGCCCTGGCGGTCACCGTGACCGCCGCCGGCGGCTACCTGGGTCTGATCGCCCCGCAGGCCGACGCGACCGCACAGGTCCGCGAGGAGCTCGCCACGGTCGAGGCGAAGATCCCCGAGCTGAAGGCGCAGCTCGACAACATCACCGACTCCGTCCAGGGCCTGCGAGAGCTGTCGCAGCAGGTGCCCGCGTCGATCGACATGCCCACCCTGTACGCCGAGATCAACCAGGTCGCGCAGAACGCCGGGCCCGGTGTGTCGATCTCGAACGTGTCGGTCACTGTGCCGTCGCTGCTCACACCGCCCGACCAAGTCCCCGCCGTCGACGAACCGGAGCCGGCCGACACCGGGCAGGCACCCGAACAGGACCCGGGCGAACCGGAGACACAGGACCCCGCGGTGAGCCCGCCGCCGTCCGCGGTGCTCGCGTCCTACCAGGTCTCCATCGAAGCGAAGGCGGGACCGGACCAGGCCGCAGCGTTCCTCGAGGCCCTCGACAAGATGCAGCGGCTCAACGTCGTGTCGGTGACGGGGATGACCGTCACCGGTGACACCGCCACGATCCGTGTCGCCGCGACCTTGTTCCTGCAGCAGGTCGACGTCGACGGACTGGCCTCACAGATCGAAGCCCTGGCGGCCGAGACCGGCCAGGACGACTGACACCCGGCCGAAGCACCCCGGAACTTGCATGACAGGGGGCCGGGGCGCCAATCTGCATGACGCCCCGGCCCCCTCACGCGGCGATCAGGCCGCCTGGTCCACCCCGAGGTAGGCCACCAGGTCCTGAGCCCGCACCGACGCCTCCTGAGCGTCCCGCAGGGCACGCTGGGCGTCCTCGACTTCGGCCGTCGCCGCACGCGCACGCGCCTGCGCCTGCTCCAGCGCCGTCTGGGCCGGACCCACCTCGTCGACACGCACCCGCTCAACCGACTGGTCAGCGCGCTCCAGCACCGGACCCGCGGTGGTCTCCACCTGGGCACGGGCGTCCGCTGCGGCACGCGACGCGACTTCGGCGTCCTCGCGAGCGACGGCGACCACCTGCTCCTGCGCCTCGACCAGTCCCCGGAGCCTGGCGAGCTCGTCGGCCTCATCGCCGACCCGGGCCTCCAGGTCCGCGGCGCGCTGCGCGGCCTGCGTGGCGGCCGCCAGGATGTCGGCGTACTCAGCCCGCACCCGCTGCGCGTCGGCCTCCGCCCTGTCCAGCGCGGCCTGCGCCTGTGCTGCGGCGTTGCCCGCGGCCTCGAGGTCGCGGTGGCACTGGCCGACGGCCGACTCGGCCAGGTCCAGCTCGTCACCGGCTCGAGCGAGCTCGGCGGCCACCGACTGCGCCTCCGTGCGCGCCGAAACCAGGAGCCGGTCGACGATCGCGGCCCGCACCCGTTGGTCGTGGGCGTCCGTGCTGGACCCGAGGAACGCGTCCAGCAGGTCGCGTGCGCTGGCCGGTGCGGCATGCTCCGGCGACGTCAGCGGGACGACCGGTGCGAGCGGCTCATCAGGCAGGGCAGCTTCGGGAACGGCGGGCTCGTCGGTCTCCTGCACCCAGGAGTCCGGTTCCGGCTGTCCGGGCTCAGGCACGGTGTCGAGCTCCGGCTCGGGAGCCTCACCTGCACGGTCCACCGGGAGGTCACCGGTGAGCGGGTCGTCGGCGTGGGTGTCGGCGGGTGCTTCGTCCTGCGCGGCGACCGGCGCAGGCTGGTCAACCGATCCCCACCCGCGAGCCGGGTCCTCCCAGTGCTCGGGAACCATCAGCGGCACCTGGGGCGGGGTCGCCTGGAGGAACTCCGGCTGGGCGCCGGACAGCAGGAGCCTGGCGAGCTCGTCCAGGACCGCGTACCGACTGAGCCCGTGCCGTCCGGCGGTCTGGTCCAGCGACTCGGTACCGTCGAACAGCTCCGAACCGTCGATCCGCACCGCGAGGAGCCCGCTCGCCTGTGCCGCGGGCACCGGGCGGATCCCCGCCGTGGTCAGCGACTCGCAGATCGTCGCCCACGCGGACTCCAGGGTGTCGACCCGGGCGGCGACGTCGGCGGTGACGACCTGCCAGTGCGTCGGGGTGAACGTGTCCTGCTCGGTGGATCCCTTGCGGGTCCGTCCGATCTTCGGGCTGTCCCACGTCAGCGCCGCGGCGAGCAGCCCGTACGCCCAGTCACGCTGCGCAGCGTCCAGCTCGTCGACCCCCATCGGGGTGTCGGTCCCGGCCCGGTGCTGGGCGTAGGTGTCCACCGGTGGGACCCAGCCACCGGCGTGGACCGCGTAGACGCCGCCCTCGTCGAGCCAGACCGACACCTGCAGCGCCCGGCCGGCCGAGTCGGTGGTGGACACGTCCAGGCTGCCGGTGAAGCCCTTGCTGGCGGCGTCGACCAGCTGGGCCAGGACGGGGCCGGTGGGGTCGACCCGGGTGGGTGTGGTGACAGTCATCCGGTTCTCCTCGAACGCGCTCACAGGGGTGCAGGTGCACTCATCAGTGACCATGCGCAGAAAACTCCAGCCCTGCCGTCCCACCGCAACGGTCCGGTGCGGCGGGCGTGGTCCTGGCCCGTTCAGGCGGGCCGGTACCGTGCCGAAGGGTGGAGTGGGTGCACGTACCGGGTGGTGCCGCACATCTATGCGCCGCCAAGCAAAGAGAGGCCCAAGAAGGACCTCTTAGGAGGAGATGAGAACGATGAGCACCACGAAGACCATGACCGTCGCTGCGCTGGTCGTGGCGGGCGTCCTGGCCGTGGCCGGGTGCTCCACCAGCACGCCCGAGCCGACGCCGGAACCCGAGGTGACCACGCCGACCCCGACGCAGAGCGTCGACACCGGTGACGACGGCGTGATCGTCGACCCTCCGAAGAAGTCGCCGGAGCCCGAGCCGGTGAGCATCCCCGACGCCGGCACCACCGTCCCGGCTGAGGACGTGGAGGTGCTGCGGGAGGCTGGCGCGTCGGTGTACGTCTCGCCGAACGGTGACGGGTCGGGCCTGGTACTGGACCCGGCCACGACCGAGCTGCCAGCCCCGGTCGTCGCGGACATCAAGGCTGCCTCGCCGGCGACCCCTCCGCAGACGATGGAGGAGTTCTCCGAGCGAGGGCTGGCGCAGCAGGCGATGAACGAGGCCCTGGAGGATGCGGGGGCTGCGTCGTTCTTCCTGATGTACGCGCCGAGTTTCGGCCCGGACAACACCCTCGTCGAGACCCGATACGTCGTGGTCACCTACAACGTCCCCGGCGCGCGGGAGTGGATCGCCCAGGTCGGCGACTCGCGTAGCGACACGAAGGCCGGGGCGATCGCCAACGCACAGTCGCTCATGGACGCCAACCCTGGTGTCCCGCTGATCGACACGACCGCCTGACCGGCACGACAAGACCCCGGCGACCAGGTGTTGCCGGGGTCTTGTCGTGCACGAGGTCGCGGACCGGAGCTTGGTGGTGGGCACGACACTCAGATGTGCGGCACGACCAACCGACGGCACGCTCGCCCCGGCGGTCAGACCGCCCCGCCACCGCCCATCGTCCACAGCGTCGACGCCACCCACTCCCCGACCGGGAAGCCGAAGCTGTTCACGATGTGGTGGGCGCGGAAGAAGGTGCACCGCAGGTCACCACCAGCCTGAGACCCGGAGACCAGCGACCCGGAGTCCGCGGCAGCCGAGCCGGACACCGACGTGGTGATCGAGAACCCCAGGTACGTCCCGCCCGTCGAGCCGACCGACGCATTCAGCCCGTCCCGGACGGCCCCCGCGCCCAGGTAGGCCGCGCATGTCCCCGATGGAGCCCCTGGTGTGGCACCGCCGGTGATCCACGGCTGCACCACGGTCACTGTCGGGCACGCACCCACGTACGAGTCCGGCCCCCACACCGTGTTGTAGCCGTCGGTGTTCGAGGTGCCCAGGCGGTACACCTGTCCCTGGTGGGAGCCCACTGCCAGACCAGACCAGGACCGGCCGGTTGTCCACGCGCCGCCGTCGACCCGGTACCTTGCCGAGCCGGAGACCGTGTTGATCGTCAACGCGCCAGGAGCGTCTGTCGTCACGGCCGCGTACGAGCACGACGGTGTCGCCGGACGCCCCGGTGCCGGGAGCCGGTCGGTGGACACGGTCCGGGACGCGTCCACCGACTGCCACCCGTCCGAGAGCACCGACGTCACCACGTAGCTCCGGTTGTGGGTCAGCCCGGACCACCACCGGACGGTGCCGTTCACCGCACCGGAGACCCCGGCCAGCGTGGTCGTGGACGTGACCCCGTTGGAGCCCGTGGGGTTTGGTGTCGTCGCGACGGTGACGCCGGCCTGGTGGGTCGGCACTGGCATCGTCGTCACCGCGCCCAAGCTCACCGCGAGTGTGGCGGTGGTGCCGGTGCAGGTGGTGTTCGCCGACCAGCCGCCGTTGGCCGGGGAGGCGTTGCGGGACGCGACTGTGAACGTGTGGGTCCTGGAGTGGGTCAGGCGGTCCACGGTCCAGGTGGTGCCGCTGATCTCACCGGCCCCGGTGGGTGACCCCGTCCCCCCGGTCAGTCGGTGGCGCAGGTAGGTGCCTTCGATCGGCTTGGGGTGGACGGTCACCGCCATCGACCGGGTGGGTGTGGTGGTCGCCGAGGTCGTGCAGGTGGGTGCTGGGGGTCGCTGCAGGGCGGTGCGGGTGGCCGACCACGGTGAGCACCCTGAGGTGTTGCATGTGCGGGCCTGGTAC
The DNA here is from genome assembly GCA_964416715.1 of uncultured Actinotalea sp. Classification (GTDB taxonomy): domain Bacteria; phylum Actinomycetota; class Actinomycetes; order Actinomycetales; family Cellulomonadaceae; genus Actinotalea. Next base: position 52,776 of record CAYQFJ010000002.1, read on the forward strand.
CAGTCGGTGGCCCCCGCGGTCCGGGACGTGTGGGACTTCGAGGTGGTGCCCCTGGGTACTTCACCGGACCCGGTCCACAGGTTCGCCCATGTGTCCCCGGACCGGTGGGTGCGGGTCTCCCAGCCGCGGTCCCGGTGGCCCTCACCAGTGACGGTGGCCGGGCCGTCGCCGGTCCAGCCGGCCGGTGACCAGGCCACGACGTTGGCCCAGGACGTGTTCGGGGTGACGGTCAACCCTGGTGCCTGGGGCGCGGTGAACGCTGCGGTCGTGTTCGACGGCAGGCGCTTGCCACCGGTGTAGGTCGCGTCCACCGATGACCCGGCCGCGACCCGTGCGTCGTCCCCGCCACGGGTCAGGCGGTTCTCCCACCGGTTGACCGCAACCACCTGGTAGGTGTGGGCGTGCCCGTAGTCGCGGGTGTCCGTCCAGGATGTCGTGGTCCCCGAGCTGATCGTGCGGACCAGGGCCCCGTCACGGAAGACGTCGTACCCGGTGGCGCCGGTCGGGCGGTCCCAGTCGACCGTGATCGACGTGGCAGCGCCGTCGGCGGTGATGGTCGGTGGGGCGGGGCGGCGCCCGGTGACGACCTGGTTGGACTCAGGACCGACCCCGGTGGCGGTGTTGGCTCGCACCACGTACTGCACGGTGTGCCCGTCGGGGATGGACGTGTCGACGAACCACGTGTGGGTGGGGTCACCGATCCACGCGGCCTCGGTCCATGACGCCCGACCCGGGTCCCCGTCACCCACCCCTTCAGGGTTGGAGATCCGCCACACCGTCCAGCTGGAGGTGACCGTGGGGGTGGGGTCGGCCCACTGCAGCACCGGGTAGTCCTTGCCCTCGACCTTGCCGGTCGCTTCGGGCACCAGTGGTGCGACGCCGTCGCAGCTGCCCGGCAGGCCGGCCCCGCGCAGGGACAGGCACAGCAACGGCTTGAGCGGGGTGACGATGTCGCCCTCACCGGTGGCGATCTCACCTCGCCCGGTGAACGAGGCCCCGGAGGTCAGGGTCCGCACCCGGGTGTCGGGCTCGATCTGGGCTTGCAGGGTCCATTCGACCCGCTTGACCCGGTCGGGTTCGACCGGGTCGGGCAGTGCCGCGTCCGCGGCGGTGTCGAAGTAGGTGAAGGTCTGCGCGGCGACGTACAAGGTGGGGTGGGTCCCAACGTCGTTGGTGCCGACGGCGTTGTTCCCCACGAACCGGTCGGTGCGGGTGGATGAGGGTCCGTTGCACTCACGCTGCTCGAAGAACGTCGTCGTGACGGTGAGCCACTGCTGGGCGGTGTCGGCCGCCCACGCCCGCTCCATGCACTTGCCGTCCCGGACCACCTGGACCGTGAGCTGGTTCGGCTCGGCGACGGTGATCGCCTGAGCGTCGTTGACGTCGCGCAGCAGCTGGGTCGAGGCGTCCTGCATGTCGGCCCACAGGTTCGCGTCCCGCACCTGGGTCGTGGTGGACCGGTTGGCCCAGGCGATCGCCGAGATCGCCAGCGCGGCGACCACACCGACCAGGACCATCACCACCAGCAGCTCGGGCAGGCTGAAACCACGGTCGTCCCGCACCCAACGGTTCCGCATCCTGCTCCTCAGCTCGGTGTATGTACAGAGTGCCATACACCTCGGAGGTCTTGGCCGTGAGATTGCCGCGTGTCGAGCACGGTTCGGGCTACTGGCTGGGCCGCTGTCGGGGCTCGGGCGTCATACAGCGACCAGCCTGACTGAGCCGCGGGGCGGAGTGCTCCGTCGGTGGTCCGTCGTCAGGTCCGTCGCCACTTGAAAGGTAATGGTTTGGCAAAGTCGGCTGGTGGGGGGGCTCTATTACTCTCACGTGACACGTGAGTGAGTAAGGGTGGACGGACCAAACGGACCAGTATTTCTCTCGCGTATGAGGGCAGGTACACACTCTGTGGTTCCAGGTGAGGCCCCTCGGGCGAGGAAGAGTATGTGTGTTCCTATAAGCGCTGGGGTGCAGCTCTAGTCCGTCGAAAACTCCGTCGGCCCATTTTGCGGTCTGACCTGCGAGAACACTCGTTCTGCCCGACGGACCTCGGCCGACGGACCCCGCCCTGGGCAGCTGGCCGGCCGCCCGTTCTTGGGTGTTCGCGCCACCTGTACGGTTCGCGCTCGGGGGCAGGGTGCCCGGTGTGCCCTGGTTTGCGTGGCTCAGGGCGGCCGGCGAGCTCGTTTCGGGGTGGTGCTTGACAGGTCCGGTAGGCTGCGACCGGTAGATCGACCCAGCGCACCCCTGGAACATCGACCCCACCCGTGCATCCCGCACGGCGCAGCGCACCGCTGCGGAAGGACGCAACGCCCCTCCCGCACATCACCCGGGCGTGAGCACCTCCACCACTCCCGACCGCGCCACCCCTGCACAGCCGCGACTGCCCAAGGGCACGACGACTGGTGGACGCTTCGCCGTGACCACCCGCATCGAACCCGAGCTCGCCCTCGACGAGCCCGAACGGCTCCGTGACCGCTACGGGTTCCCCGTGGTCACCTGCGGCCGGTGCGCAGGGGTCGGGCGCCGGGGTTTCAACGCCGTCGACGGCGACCGGTGCTACGGCTGCGGCGGGAACGGGACCGTCCTGGCCCCCGAGGTCGCCCGTGACGTCGTCGCCGAGTTCGCTGCGGCACAGCGCGCCGCCACCCGCCCCAAGGTCCGCGAGCTGAAGGCCGGCGACGTCATCTCCAAGCCGTACACCAACCTCGAGGACGCCAAGTTCCGGCACGTCGTGCGAGTCCTGGTCGCACCCCACAGGCCCACAAGGTTCGAGAACCGCGAGGGCACCAGGCGACCCGTCGCGTTCGCTGCCGCGATCGACTACGACGACGGCGGCCGCGACGTCGTCACCACCGACTTCGTCTACGCACGACGAGGCTCAGAGGTCGACCCGGCACCCTTCGTCGCCAAGGCGACCCGGGCACACGGCAAGCCTCAACGGGCGCGCCGCACGGCCTGACGACGCAACACACCAGCCACCACGTACGCCCCGGCAGCTACGGCCGCCAACCCGGCGATCGTCCAGCCCGACAGCACGAGCGCGTCACGCCACAGCGCGACCAGCCCGGCCAGCACCAGCGTCCATCCGGCGACGCCAGGCCACGAGACACGGATGCTTCCCTGCGATGCGATGTCTTCCATGGGGTGCAGATGTGCGGCACGCCTGCGCCACGCCCCGGCCTCACCCCGGCAGGATGGGCCCATGGCTCGCCGACCGACCCGTGCGTACACCTGCGAGCTGTGCCCGCGACCGACGACCCGCCTGTTCGGGTTCATGCTCGTCGTCCGCCCCACCGGGCAGAACGCGGCACCGTCGATCCGCACAGCAGTCCACGGGTACTGCCTCCAGCACCGCGACCAGGTCGCTACCGGGTTCCCTTCCGCGATGCGTGAGCTCGGCGAGGTGGAGATGATCAGCGACCCGCCCGCCGAGCTGCGGTCCGACGACGTCGCCGACTTCACCACCTTCGTCGACTTCGAACGCGCCCGGTTCATGCAGGAGCTCGGTGTACCCGTCCAGCCGTTCGACGGAACGCTGGACGACCCGCCTCACCAGTGCCCCCACTGCGGCGCCACCCTGGCGTGGGACGACGGACCGCACGTGCTCGAGGCATCCCAGCGCGACAACGCCAGGGCGTGGGTCTGCTCGGGGTGCGGCGCCGCGGGGATCCTCACCGGTCGCCCGGGCTGACGAGCCTCACGCCTGCCGCTGCTGGAGGTGTCGCCGCGCCACCGACCGGACCGCCATCGGTGACCACTGCTCTGCTCGGCGTGGCCGGTGACCGAGCTCGTCGAGCCGGCCGGCGATTCGCCGGTACGACCACCCGTCGCCACGCAGCGCGACGATCAGCGCCACCGCTTCCTGCTCGCCGGGGTTGGGAGCCGCGTCACGCTCACGTCCCGACCCCTGGCCCCGATACCCATAGGCGTACTGACCCGTGGCGTGCTTGCCCGCCAACGCCTTGGCCCGACGCCCGTCCCTCATCCGTTTGACGATCTGGTGCCGCTCGTACTCGATCACCGCACCCATGACCTGGCGCACCAAGGTCCGGGCCGGGTCCTCGGGGTCTTCCTGGAGTACCTCTCCCCCGGTGGAGGTAAACACGCGTCCTCCCGCACGCCAGATCACGGCCAGCGCGGCCTCCTGGACCGTCAGCTTGCGGGCGAGGCGGTCGAGGTCGGCGATCACGATGCCGTCGACGGCCCCGAGCTGGTCGATCGCGGCGGCGAGCCCAGGCCGGTCCACCGCTTCGACCGTCCCGGAGACGCCCTCGTCGCGGTGCCACGTAACGATCTTGTGGCCATGCATCCGGGCCCAGGTGGTGATCGCGACTTCCTGCCGGTCCAGACCCCACGCGTCGACCTGCCCCGCGCTGGACACCCGGAGGTAGCCGACGAGCTTCACTGCCGACCTCCTAGCCGCCTGACCTGGGGTGTAATCGAACCTCCGGGTCAGTTTACGGATCTGGCGGTGCCGACGTCCGCGATTGTTGACCTCCGGACGGGGCTGTCATGTTCTTGTGACACTTCGATGTGTCATCGTATTGCGACATCGTGTAGTGTCGCAGTACCATGACACCCATGATGCACCGGCCTACCCGCAACGCCCTCGAGCTCGGAGCGGCACTCCGTGACGCCCGCCAAGCGCAGGGCTGGAGCCAAGCCCACCTCGCCCACACCGCCGGTGTCTCCCGGCAGCTCGTGGTCGAGGTCGAGCGCGGCAAGCGTCCCGGCGTCACGCTGTCCAGCGTCCTGGCCGTCACTCGCGCCCTGAACCTCGGGCTCACGCTCACGCCACTGCCCGACGACACACCCACCACCATCGAGCAGACACTCGATGAGCTCCTCGGCGGTGAGCGGTGAACCCCACGGACCACGACAGGCTCACCGTCCTGCTGTACGGGGCACCGGCAGGCGTCATCACCCGCACCGGGCACCGGCTCACGTTCAGCTACGACTCGGACTACCTCGCAAGCGCCAACCCCACTCCCCTGTCGCTGTCGATGCCCCTCGCAGCACAGCCGTACGCGAACCGGTACGTCGAGGCACACCTGCGAGGTCTACTGCCCGATCATGCCGAGGTCCGCGCCCGGTGGGCGTCACACTTTGGACTGCGGGACCGGGACACCTTCGGTCTGATCCGCGCCATCGGCACCGACACAGCCGGTGGGGCCATGTATGTCGCACCTGACGCCGTCGACGAGGCACGCAACGGTGCCGGCGGATACGAACCGTACTCCGAGGCGGCGATCGCCGACCGGTTGCGACGGTTGCGCGCCGACGACTCGGACTGGCTGGGCGACGACGAGCACTGGTCCCTGGCCGGCGGGCAAGGGAAGTTCACGGTCGCACGTGACGGCGACGCGTGGACCCGGCCGACCGGGTTCGCCCCTTCCACTCACATCGTTAAACCGGGCATCTCCCGGCTGCCCGCCCAGGCACTGACCGAGCACCTGTGCCAGGCGACCCTGCGTCGCGCCGGACTGGACGCGGCCGAGACCGCGTACGTGGAGTTCGAGGATCAGCCCGCGATCGTAGTCACACGGTTCGACCGTCGCGCGACCGAGTCCGGACGCATCGTCCGCGTCCACCAGGAGGACATGTGCCAGGCGTTCGCCCTGGACCCGTCCAAGAAGTACCCGTCCGACGGTGGTCCATCCGTGCCTCGAATCGCACGGCTGCTGCAGACCGTGAACACCGCATCTACTGAACGGTTCGCTCGGGCCGTCATCGCGAACTACTTGATCGGGGCCCCGGACGCACACGCCAAGAACTACGCCGTCCTGCTTGCCGGCCGACATGCCGAGCTCGCTCCCCTGTACGACGTCGCTTCAGGTCTGGTGGTCGACGCATCGGGGAGGCTGCGGTACGCCCGGGCGGCCATGTCGATCGGTGGGGAGAACCGGTTCGGTGAGGCTGAGACGCGCCACTGGCAGAAGTTCGCGACCGCGTGCTCCCTCCCGTCCGAGCAGGTTGAGCAGATGGTGCGTGACCTCGCTGAACGCATTCCCGACGCGATGGCTGACGCCATCGCCGACATCCCGACTGCCGCACTGGGTCGTGACGTGTTGACGGGGCAGGTGCACCCCAGGGTGGCACGTCTGTGTGCGATCACCGCCGGGGCGTTCACCCGTTCCCGCAGGGTCGACGGGCGGGTCGTCGCGCCCGCACTGAGTGAGCTGGAGAGTGTCGGGGCGCAGTCGCCCACGCCGGGGCCGGCAGCCGCTGGTGGCGACCAACCCCGTCAGCCGCGTGGTGTCCCCACGGGTGGTCAGTGGGCGGTTCGGTCCCGAGCAGAGTCGGAGGTCTTCCTCACCGGCGACGAGTAGTGGGGCGGCGCATCGGTGGTCAGGAAGCCGTGAGCCGGGCAAGGTCCAGCAGGACCCAGTTGCCTTCCTCCCCGTCCAGGTTCAGCACGTGCACGACTGTCGGGTGTGCACCGTCGTACCGGTCGAGCCGGTAGACGCGGCGTTGGTGCCAGTGACCGGCGAACATCAGCCGCGGACGGGTCATGTTCACGGCGGCCCGCAGCAGGTCACGGCTCACCTTCGACTGTGCGTCGTCCCCGGGGTCGATCCGTGATGTGGCGGGAGGGGTGGCGCCCGTCGGGCAATCGTGGGCGACGAGCACATCCAACGGGTCTGACCCGAGAGTGTCGACGTCCTCAGGTTGCACTTCCTCGATGCGAGGCCACCAGTCCCTGCCGGGGGTGCGGTACCGGTGGTCGATGCTGAACGCCCCGCCGAGCGCACCGAACCGGACCTGCCGCCCGTCTACGCTCGGCCATGTCCAGCGGTGCCCACGCGGCGCCCACCGGATGAGGTCCAGGTCGTCGCCGCCCTTCATCTTGCTGCTGACCACCCCGAAGCCATCTGTGTCGCGCGGCAGGTCGCGCAGCGCGGTGTGGTTGTCGTGGTTCCCGTCGACGAACACCAGACGGACCCCGTGCCTTGCCAGGTGCTTGTTCAGCTTGAACGTGAACGTGCTCCCGGCGTCGCCGGGCCACAGCACGGCCAGGTCACCGACCTGCAGGATCGTGTCGATACCGAGCGCGGCTGCCTGCTCGATGACGTGCATCGCCCACGCGGTGTTGCCGTGCCAGTCCCCCGCAACAAGGATCCGACCACCCGTGGGCGGGGTCAGTGCTTCGATCCGCATGGTCATCACAGGTCCCATTGTGGGTCGCTGACCCGCCAGTCCCCCGGCAACGAGAACAGGTGCACGGCGTCGTCCCACACACCGTGGTACGCCAGGAGACCGGGCAACGCGGCGGTGCCGCGGAACTGCCCGTCCTGGCAGTCGGTGAACACCGCCACGACGTCGTCAGGGCCTTGGCCGACCCACGCCACCATGACCTCATCTTGGCCGCGGCGCGCGACGTCCCCCACCGTCACAACGATCCGCCCCTGCGGCAGGAGCGAGTCCGGTGCTGGGAGCTCGAGCGCCTCGTACGCGTGGGCGTACTTCGCGGCGAGCCGTGCCCGGAGCTCGGGTTCCAGCAGACGGGTCCGCCAGGGGTCGGTGTTGGTGGCCAGGTCGGCGCCCTTGACTCGCAGAGCTACGAAGCTCATCTTGACGCGCTCGTAGTAGTCGTCCCGCGGTTCATCCCTCCGGTGAGTGATCGCATCCACGGCGTCGGCGACCACCGGCCCGAACTGATCCCGAACCTGGTCCAGGGTGACATCGGTGTCCTCGACGACGTCGTGCAGCCACGCCACGGTGCGGCCGACGCCGTCGGCGATTGCGAGACGGTCAGCGACAGCTTCGGGGTGCCGGATGTACGGCCGGCCGGCCTTGTCGACCTGCCCCTGGTGGGCGCGCTCGGCCAAGGCTCGTGCAGCGGCCACGACGCCTTCGGTGCTGGTCATCGCGAGGCTCCTTCGGTGTCCGTGGGGGTCAGCGACATGACGGACAGGGCACCCGTGCCCCAGGCGACGCCGATCATCCAGCGACCGGACCGGCTCCGTCCCGCCTGCGGATCGGGCAGCCAGCGGAGCGGCAAGCCGCGCAGCACGGCGATACCGATGTCACCCCACGGGGTGTGCACCCGCTTGACGTTCCCCCGGGTCACCTCGATCATCTCCGACCGCCGCGCCGCGTCCTCGGCGGCCTTCTTCGCGGCGGGCAGGCTCTGCTCGGCCTCCTCGCGGGTGGCCACGTGACGGTGGAGACGAACTCGCGCCCGTCGACCAGCTCGGCCGTGGTGGTCAGGGTGCAGGCCTCCGCGTCGAACCGATGCACCGGCGTGGTCACGGCAGGTCCTTCTGGGGGTACTGGACGACGAGCTCGTCGAACACGAACCGTTCGCCGGGCTCGGTGGGCAGGTTCTCGATACCTACCACCCGGTCGTGCTCGTCGGTGAGCACGAACACCGTCCGCCCGACCATCGACTCCCACGACTGCGCGCCGGCGGCACGCATGAGCGCTGCGACGAACTGCATCCCGAACGCGGTGTCCTTCGAGCCGAGGCTGTAGCCGCCGACTGAGCGCGTCTGCGAGCCTCCGAGGTCGACCGTCAGCTGGGCGGTGAGGATCCCGTGGGTGTCCTCGTTGGCACCAAGGAACGTGCCGGTGATCTTCGCGATCTGCGCCTGGAAGGTCATGTCGTGCTCCGCTCGTCAGGTGCGTTGGTGAGGCAGAACGCCTCGATGGAGTCGATGTGCTCGTCCACCAGTCCCGGAACGGGCATCGGCGTGATGAGCTTGGCTGGGCCGCGATGGCGATCACGAAGGTCGTGCTTGGTACGCCGGTCCAGGTCGTCGTCGGTCCACACCACGGCCCGGTCCGGTGTGGCGGCCAGGTGCTGCAGGACGAGGCCGTACTTCCACCACGTCCGGTCCGGTGCGTACTGGTGACTGATCCAGTCGGGACGTTCCGGGTCGGGCAGGACGGGGAATGCCTCGAGCCCCACCTTGGGTGCCAGCTGCTCCGCTGCGTCGTGGTTCCAGGTGGTCAACCAGACGATGTCGACCAGCCTGCTGCGGTGGAGGTCGTTGATCCGGGCGATCAGGTGCGGGAAGTACCGGATCCGGTAGGACCGTCCGTTGCTCGTCTCCACGTCGATGAGCTCGTGCCGGCCGTGCTTCGGCTTCGGCTGGCCGACGCTGTTGATCACACCGTCGACGTCGAGGAACCACACAGGGGTCGAGGTCATGCCCGACTGATGTGCGGCACCAGTCGTGGAGCGCACCGGCGGCTGCCGCACATCCCCCACCGTGTGCCCCGCACAGGCGCGCACACCCATGAACGTCCCCACCAACGACCATATCGCCCCGCTGGGGCGCCAAGGAGAACACTCATGGCTTCGTCGAACCGCAGGACCGCGTCGTCCGTCCCACGAGGCGTCGTGATCGCCTCGATCACCGGAACGGTCGTGCTGGCCGCAGGCGCGTTCGTCCTGTCCTTCGCGTCCCTGACCGACCTGGCCGTCATGGCCGGCATCAGCGCGAACCTCGCCTGGATCTGGCCGCTGATCGTCGACGGGCTGATCGTCGTGGCGACCATGTCGATCGTCGCCCTGGCAGCGCACGGGCGGCGCGCACTGTGGTACCCGTGGGCACTGCTGGCAGGTGGGGCCATGGTGTCAGTGGCCGCGAACGCACTGCACGCGATCCTCGCCGCTGACGGGGTCGTGCCGGCCCTCGTGTCGGCGCTGGTCGCGTCCGTACCGCCGGTGGTCCTGCTGGCCGTCACCCACCTGTCCGTCGAGCTCGTCCAGCGGTCCACAGCACCCGCGCCACGGGCACGCCGACCCCGAGCGGCCCAGGCAGCGCCTGCCCGATCCACCACCGCCAGACCGCAGGTCCACGAAGGCCCCGAGACCACCAACACCCAGCCGGGCAGCCTGCCAGCGGCCGCGTGACGACGGCGCGCCACGCGGCTTGACTCCCGGCCAGCATCCGATGGACACGACGCACGCCCGGCCGTTGCCGCACATCTGCTGGTCATGATGGGAACCCACCACGCGATCTCCGGCGCCGCCGCCTGGGTCGCCGTCACGTCCAGCGCCCCGTACACGCTAGGGCTGGCACCCATGCCAGCGCAGGGTGTCGTGATCGGGTCACTGGTCACCGCGGGCGCGGCGTTGCTGCCGGACGTCGACCACCACAACGGGACGATCGCCCACTCCGCCGGACCCCTGACACGAGGAGTCGCGGCCGCTGCGGGAGCCGCGTCCGGCGGGCACCGCCACGGCATGCACTCACTGCTCGCGGTCGCGGGGTTTACCGCGGGGTCCATCGCACTGGGCCACTGGCACGCCGTCGTCCCCGGGTTCGGATCGATCCCCGCAGGGTCCGCACTGCTGCTGCTCGCACTGGTGGCCTTCGCGACCAAGGCGCTGCGGATCTCCCGCGGCGGGACCATCAAGCTGTGGGTCACCGCGGCCGCCCTGGTCACCGCGGTCCTCGCACTGGCGCCCGAGCAGCTCGAGTGGCTGCCCCTGTCGGTGATGGTCGGGGTCATCGTCCACCTGATCGGGGACATGCTGACCGTCGGCGGAGTCCCACTGCTGTGGCCGTGGATCCCGAAACCGTCGAAGGCATGGGGCACCAACCCGGTGCTGGGCCGCATCTGGATGCGCAACGGGTACATGGCGCTGCCGGTGCTGGGCAAGACCGGGTCGGCACGCGAGTGGGTCCTGTGCGTTGCCCTGACCGCGTACACCGGGTACGCACTACTCGGCACCCTCGGACTGGTCACAGTCGGGGCGGTGGCATGACAGCCAGTACGGACCTGACCCCTGAGCCGCACCAGCGCGAAGCCCTCGAGGCGATCCTCGCGGACCTGGCGGCAGGTGGACGCAGCCAGGTTGTGATGGCCTGCGGTACCGGCAAGACCCTGCTCGGCCGGTGGGCCGCGCAGGGGCACGACGCCCAGGTCGTCGCGGTGTTCTGCCCCTCACTGGCGCTGGTCGCTCAGACGATCCGCGAGTGGCGCTCCGCAGGCGGGTGGCCCTTCGAGGCGGTCGTGGTGTGCTCCGACCCGACCACAGCCGAAGGTGCCCGCGAACGGGCCGACGGAGACCCCTCCGCACCGTGGTGGTCCCGGTACGGGGCGAGGGTGACGACGAACCCTGGGCGCGTGCTCGCTGCGCTGAAGCGGGCCCAGCGCGGCCGTCCCGTGGTGGTGTTCTCCACCTACCACTCCGCCGAGGTCGTGCGCGACGCGGTCGTGGCTTGGGGCCGCCCCCTCGACCTCGTTGTCGCCGACGAAGCACACCACCTCGCCGGTTCACCGCGCCAGGAGTTCCGCGTCGTCGTCGATGGCACCCTGCCGGCGACGTCGACCCTGTTCATGACCGCGACGTGGGTGACTGCCGGTGGTGGGCGGCTCTCCATGGACGACCCTGGCGTGTTCGGGCAGGTCTGCTACCGGCTCACGTTCGGTGAGGCGATCCGTCGCGGCTTGCTTTGCGACTACCAGGTGCTGGTCTACGAGGCCGAGGGCACCACCCGTCCCGATGCGATCTCAGCCCTGGTGGGTGGTGCGACCACCGACGTGAACCGGATGCTCACGTTCCATGGCAGGGTCAGGAAGGCCCGCGGGTTCGCCGCTGAGCTCGACGGGTACGAGCTGCCGGACGGGCGCACCGTTTCCGCGGGCTCCGTGGCCGGCACCGACCGGGTCTCGGTACGTGAGCAGGTGCTGTCGACACTGCGGGAGCCGGCACCGGGCACCCTCGCGCTGGTGTCGTCCGCCCGCTGCCTGGCCGAGGGCGTGAACCTTCCGGCGGTCGACGCGGTCTTGTTCGCCGACCCGAAGACCTCCGAGGTCGACATCGTTCAGGCGGTCGGTCGGGTGCTGCGCACCTCCCCCGGCAAGACGATGGGCACCGTCCTGGTCCCGGTGGTGGTACCTGACGACGTCGATGACGACTCTGCGCTATCGGTCGCGGCCTACTCGCACGTGTGGAAGGTCCTGCGTGCCCTGCGCGCGATCGACCCACGCCTGGCCGACGAGCTGGACGCGATCACCCGAGGCGGCTCCCGCCACGGTGAAGCGATCCGTGGGCGTGTCCGGTTCCGGTTGCCGACGGTCAAGGACATCACCGCAGTGACCGCGCGCACGGCCGACCTGACCGGTGTGACGTGGGAGCAACGCCTGGACGAGCTGCGCGAGTTCGCCCACGCCCGCGGGCACGCCACCCCCGCCGTGTCGACGGCGCTGGGCAGGTGGTGCGACCTGCAACGAAGGGCCTACAGGTCCGGGATGCTGCTCGACCAGCGAGAGGCCGCGCTCGAGGACGTGCCCGGTTGGGTGTGGGACGTCGACGAGCACCGTTGGCGTCAACAGCTCGGGCAGGTGCTCGCACTAGCGCAACGGTCAGGCGGCCTACCGGTCCACGACGCCGACACCATGAGCACCCGCCTTCAGGTGAAGTCACCCCGGGGGCCGAAGACGGTAGGCCAGTGGTGCGCCACCGCGCGGGTCGCGGCCCGGGCCGACACGCTGCCCGCTGGTCGGCGTGACCTGCTTGCTCAGGTCCCCGGCTGGTCATGGGCCGTGGTCAGCGACCACGACGCAGCGTGCGTCGACCTGCTGGGCGAGTACGTCGCGTGGAAGAAGGACGCGAACGTCCCCGAGGGGTGGTCTGAGGACGGCCTGGACCTGGGGTCCTGGCTGCGTCAGGTCCGCCGTGCGTCCGCGATCGGCACCCTGGACCAGGCTCTGCGCGACGAGATCACCGTGGTGACCCCACGGACCGGCCCCGGGGCGCTGCAGTGGTACCACCGGCAGTGCCAGTGGCTCATCGGATTGGAGGCGTTGCGGCAGTTCGCTGATCGGGAAGGGCACGCTCGCACCCCTGACGGGCACGTCGAGATCCTCTCTGACACCGAGGTGGCTCTGTCGGTGTGGTGCCGACGGCAACGCCACGAACGACGTCACGGCCGGCTCTCGGACCAGCTCGCGCAGATCCTCGAGTCAGTCCCTGGCTGGCAGTGGGAGATCCAACCCGCGCCGCGGGTACTGCTGGACATCGGGGACGCCAGGCACGGCACCAGAACGGGCTACGTGAAGGGGTGCCGGTGCACACCGTGCTCGGACGCCAACACCGAGGAGGCGCAGGAGCGTGACCGGCGGATCAGAGCCGGCCTGCCGTCCACGGACTGGGTCGCGGCAGGCAAGAGCCGCGGGCACCTGCTGATCCTCATGGGCCGTGGGGTGACCCGCAACGGCCTCGCGCGTGCGACCGGGTTGAACCCTAAGACGATCGACGAGCTGGTGGACGGCGTCCGGCGTCGCGTGCACCCGCAGACCCAGGACACGATCCTGGCCTGCACCATGGACACCGTCCGGGATGCTTCCGAGGGGATGCCGGGGCACCGGGTGGATGCTGGCCCGACGTGGGAGCTGATCGACGATCTGCGTGGCCGCGGCTGGCCGGCGTCGTGGATCGCCCGCGAGTCCGGGATGGGTGGTGCAATCCAGCTCAGCCGGGACATGGTGACCGCCACGAACGCGCAGCGGGTCCGTGACCTGCACGACCGGATCGGGGCCTTGGGGCCACCGCCACGGAAGCGTGGACAACCGGTCCCGCCGTTGGACGTCATCCAAGCCGGCCAGGTCGAGGCGGTGGCGGCATGACGATTCTGTCCGGGCGCCCGGGTGATGGCTGCCGACAACCGGTATGGGCTCACGACAGCGGCTCCGCACCCACGTACTTGCCGGAGGATGAGCAGCCGCCCGACGACTTCGGGTACGAGCTGGTCGGCTGGTTCGTGGCGGGTATCACCGTGCCCGTCCCGGATGCCCACCCTGTCTACGCGGTACGAAACGCCGTGCCCCCGGTGCACTACACGACGGCCCGCGGACGGCCCGGCCGTCGGCGTCGAGACGCCGCGGAGGGGTGGCGCAGCCCGATGACGGTGTACCTCCCGGACTTCCCAGACTCGCGGTTCCACGAGGACTACTGGCTGGAGGAGAACGAGGACGCCAGGTGGAGGAATCTGCGCTGGTTCCCGAACCCCCAGACCCGCCGTGGCATGTTCTGGGCACGCATCCTTGAAGGCCTGCTGATGTGCTATCCGTTCCCCTCGGTCGTCGCGTTCGCGTGGCGTCACCGCCACACCGGCCATCGGATGCGTGACCTCCGGCCACGTGCCCGAGCCGGGCGACGGAGCGGGGGTCTCGAGTGACGATCCTGACCGGCCACGCCGGTGCCCGGGTGATGTCGGAGGCGTACGACGACCCGTCGATGCTGGTCGACCAGTTCAAGGGCCGGTACGGGTGGCTGTCGAACTTCCACGCCTCTCCTGTGGTCCTTGGCGGGGTGGAGTTCTCGACCGCCGAGCACCTGTTCAACGCGTCGAAGTCGCTGGACCGCGCCGAGCGTGAGCACGTGCGTGCCGCCAAGACCCCGGCGGAGGCGAAGCGTCGTGGTCGGCGGGTGACGTTGCGTCCCCGTTGGGACGACCAGGTCCGGTTCGACGTCATGACGATGACGGTGCGTGCGAAGTTCTCCGACCCGCAGCTGCGTGATCTGCTCCTGGCGACCGGTGACGCACTGCTCATCGAGGGCACTGGGGATGCGAAGCGTGCCTGGCACGACCAGGTGTGGGGCCAGTGCGGTTGCGACCTGCATCGGCCACAACCAGGAGGGAACCACCTGGGCCGCACCCTGATGAAGGTGCGGGCCGAGATCGCCGGCCACCCGGCCGGCCGGTGGCCACGGGTGATGGTCACCGGCCACCGGCCCCAGTTCCTGTCCACCGGACAGGCTTCATGGGTGCGGGGGGAGCTGGACCGGTTGGCGGTGAAGGTCCGTGACGGGCACGACGCTCAGGTCGCCATCACGGGTGCCGCGCTCGGAGCCGACACGTGGTGGGCGAGGTCCGCGGCTCGCGCGGGACTGAGGGTGTGGGCGTACGTCCCGTTCCTCGATCAGGCGTCGACGTGGACCCCGAGCGAGCAGGACACGTGGCGTCGGCTGGTCGGTGTGGCGGACCGGACGCTGGTGCTCGGCGACGGGTACGACGTGCGGCTGTTGCACGCCCGGAACGAGTTCATGGTGCGGGACGCGGACCTGGTGATCGCGGTGTGGGATCCGGCCAAGACGACCGGCGGCACTGCCTCCACCGTGCGCAAGGCCAGGGCTGCGGGGAAGACCGTGGTCGTGGTGGACGCTTCGGCGCGCCGCACCCGCATCGAGCGGCCCCGTGCGTGAGCCCCACGTTGCCGCACATCGGCAACCCATGACTGCCGGAGCTCTCGATGCCGCCCTGGTCGACCTGTTGCGGAAGGACCGCACGGACGGGGTGACCGGGGAGGTGCTCACCGGTCGCGTGCACATCGGCAACGAACTGGCCCCGGGGGTGACGCTGTGCGGCAACCGCCCGCGTGGGGTCGTTTCCCGGCTCCGCGGATCCGTCGCCGATGCGACGTGCACTGGGTGCGTTGCCGCGCACCGCAAGGGCACCGCCCGCTCGTACCGGAGGAGATGAGATGGCCGGCCTGAACGCGGTCCTCGGCGCGTACACCACCCTCCCGGTGGTCGCCGTCGCGGGTGTCGACATCGACGGGGTGCCCGCCGACCGGGGTGCGCGTCGACTGCTGCGACGCTCGAGTCGGGTCCTGGCCGCGTTCCGCGCCGCCGGTGTGACCGGGGAGGTCGCCGTGTACGCCAACAGCGGTGCCTTCCTGGGCCTGCAGACGGTCGAGCTGTACGTGCGCACCGGTGAGGGGCAGACGTTCGTTGTCGTCGCCGACACGCACCCGCGCGGTGGCATCTCGGGTCCACTCGGCGAGCAGGTGCACGTTGCGGTGCGGGATCACACCGGCCGCCCCAAGGGCCGGGTCTTGCGTTACGGCGCGACCCTCGTGGACGTGGACCGCGGACCGGACGTGACCCGTACCGCCCTGCTGCGGGCGCTTCGATCAGCGCTGGCACCCGGGGTGTGGGATGAGGTGACGCGCGACCTCGGCAAGGGCCGCCGCGTCGACCTGTACCGAGCGGAATCCAACGGGTACTCCGGTCTGGTCGTGAACACCACCGGCCCGGCCGGTCACGTCGTCGCCCAGGTCGAGCGGGAGGGCGGGGTTCACGGGCTCACCCAGCGCACCGGGTCGACCTGGTCGCGCGGTGAGGGCGCGTTCGGGCGGTTCCTGCGGTCCGAGTTCCGCAACTCCCTAGGCGTGAAGCACGAACCCGAGGTGTTCGGCCCTTTCGTCGACCGGCTGTTCGACACGGCCCAGGCGTACGCCGGGCTCCCTGCCGACGCAGAGGAGTGACGTCTACGGGCTCGTCGGTGACCGCAACCGCCACATCGGTCAGCACGCCCCGGCCCGTAGACCGGCTGACCAGGTAGGTGTCCGCCACCGTCGTGTCCAACACACCCCGGACAGACCGGTGTGCTCGGCCATCTCCCGCAGCATCCCCGGAGGTTAGCTGCGTGGGTGATGAGCAGTCTTGGACGGTCGGGGGGGTGTTGGCTGGCTTCTCGACATCAGGAGGACGAAGGCTCCAGCAGCCGCTAAGGCAGCCCACCCGCGAGCAGAGTAGGTGAACGACAGGATCGCTGTAATAGCGAAGAGGTCAACAGAGGAAGCATCTGGCCCAGTCCGCGCAAATAGAAGCATTGCGGGGAAGACTACGTATGCCGCGGCGGCGACGACGGCAACGTAAATGGTCAGTGGTCGGCTCCCTGGTCGCACCACCTGAACAAGCAGCACCGCGAAGAATATTGCCGTACCCAGCGCTGCGATCCCAACTGCGGAAAAGGAAGTACCGTCGAAAGGCTGATCGGAGCGAATGACGGCTTCAGTAACACCGACACAGAGGAGGCAGCCAGCGCTCAAGCTCGAGGCCCTAATGACATCTTGGACGGAGTGTGGCGTGGGCATCGAATACTAGTTTCAGCTCTCTAGTAGTAGCCGTAGTATCCTGACATACTGGCATTCGGGCAGGCCCCGTTGACGAGGCAGTATGCGCTCGCGTAGGTTCTCTGGTAGGCCGTGACCCATCCTACGCTGTCTCCGTGGAGATAGAGTTCATGGTTCGGCATCTGTTTGTGCAACCCAGAAATAATCGACCAGGCGCCCGATTTGGTGACCGTCATCGTAAACACGGCTGAGATTGAGTTCGGGACCGAAGTACAGAATGGGTTCGTAGCATCTATTACGAATCTGACATCGACGGAAGTTCCCGAGCTCGCGGCCAGGCGTGTCGCGGTGAGCGTAGTTCCCGTCGCTGTCTTCGTGTCCAGCAGGGTCCCCGACGAGTTGTAGGCCTTCGTAGCCCCGATGCTCGCGCTGGTCGTCGTGACGGTTCCACTCCCGGAGAAGCCTACCTCCGCTCGCAGGAGCGTTCGGGACGGGTAGCCGGAGGGGAGAAACCCACGGTCATCTCCACCGTACTGATTCGGAGCGTTGTATGTGCACCCGGCCGGAGGTGCCGAGATCTTGTCCTGCGGGATGAAGGTCTGATGCATGATAGCCGCAGTATTGTACGAAGCTAAGACTGTGGCCATTTGCTGGAACTCTGCTCCGAGCGCGAGCGCGTCCCCGGCCTCTGTTTCGGGAATCACAGCGACGAGGCCCCAGATCTTGCCACTCGCGTCAACGTCGGGTAGCACCGCCTCAATGCGGTACGCGTATGCCTTCCCTGGCTCGACGTTTGCGTCTCGGAAGCTCGTCGCCGCAAGCTGGGTGACAAGAGAGTCGTCGCGATAGACTCTGTACTCGTCAATTGCGGGCAACGCTGCCCACGACAGGTCTACGAACTCGGCGGTGACAGCGACCATCGCAGGAGCTTCGCGCGCGGCCTTCGATGTGAGCAGCGTCGTGTCGACGATGGCGCGCTCGCCAGTCGTCCTGTCGGCAACTAACTCGAACCCGACGACGTTCGGCGGGTTAGTTCGCCCAGTGTTCTGAGATGGCTCGCTCTCATCCGGCTCTGCCGGATTGACGACGACGTAGTCACCGTGAAGGTAGCGATCGACAGTGAAGGTGGGAGCCTTTCCTCCCTGCGAGCCTGCACCGGTGACGGGAGAGGCCGCGATCAAGATGAGAGCTGCAGTGATCACTACAGCGGAAGCAGGAAGTTTCCTGCGAACCAAGGCCTTGTTCCTGTTCATGTGCCCTCCTGAGGGGGCTGACTGGGTTCCCAGCCTCTCGGGTTCACCGACGCCTGTCAAGGAAAGCTGTGACTGTAGTGATGTCCGGCGCGCGGCGGAAAGTTACCACCTCTTCCAGTCGCTTCACCGCACGGAGCAGTGTCGTACGGTCGGACCGGTTCGAGTACGCCTGGAACGCGGTCAAGTCGTCACCGAGCTCCAGGTACGGGTTCTCCGCGGCCATCTGCAGGTCATTGCTCACCGCTTCCAGCTCGGTGCGCACTCGGTCGAACGCGGACTGTGCGCGTCGAAGGTGTACCTGCTGTTGCCGTTCGATCACCTCGACGAGGTCGGACCAGCTGGGGACGTAGTCCTCACGGACGTAGACGTGCCCGGAGCTCCCACGCACCACCCCAGGTAGGAGGTTGTCGTCGACCAGCTGGCGCAGCGTCGCCACGTCGATCCCGGATCGGCGCGACACCTCGGACAGCTTCAGCGTTGCCACGTCGCCGTCAGTCGTCATGTCGGCAGGCTACTGGTGCACCCGTACGCGGTGCCGCACATCTGGCACCCATGACCACCACGGCACTGTCGGAAGACCCCGGGCTGCGCACGATGCAGGGCGGCGCGAAGGGGTGGCTGCGCCCCGGCACGTTCGGTGTGCTGCTGTCCCACTGCAGCGAGGTGATCGATCGCACCTTCGAGCCTCGCACCGAGGTGTGGTCGGACCTGACGTCCGCAGCCGACGCCGGCCAGTACGGGCTGCGGGTTGCCCGCGCCCAGCCTGGTGCCGAGTTCGAGGTGATGCGGTTGGAGGCCGGTTCGTGGCGTGACTTCCGCGGCCGCACGGTGAAGGAGGTCATCGGCGACCGTTGGGGCAGCCCGTGACCCACCGGCAAGGTGGGTTCGCTGAGCTGCGTGTCGTGTCGACGGCGCGGTGGCTGGCTGACGACCTCGCGGGCGGCACGGATCTGCCGGTGGTGCACGACCTCGGGCTGGACGCACCTGCTGACACGACGTCGACGGCATGGTGGGCGCCTCACCGGTTCGTCTCCCGGCTGGCCGTCACCCCAGGGGCGACCCGCCCGCTCCTGCGATCTCCGGGGCCGGACTGGATGTCGACCGTCGACCCCGCGTTCACCCGTCGCAAGGTGTGGACCGGCCAGCTGCGAGACGCCCACCGTTCCGGGCTGTGGGACACGGCCGAGCCCGTCGACGGGCTGCGGGTGTTCGCGAAGGCGGCCGAGGTCAAGATCGGTCGGCTGCCGGCCCGGGGCTACATGACCGCGGGCGGGTTCGTCGGAGCTGCTGAGCGTGCAGGACTGCTTCCGACGTCCCCGGTGGTGCTGTCCGAGCTCGTGGCGTTCACGCAGGAGTACCGCTGCTTCATCGCCCCCAGGGCGGATGGTGCGCCCCGGGTGGTGGCCGCATCGGCGTACCTGTTGGCCGGCACGACCTGGGACTTCTGGGATGACGCCTCGCAGGCCCCGGACCCCTCCGATGCCGCGGCGTTCGCCCAACAGGTCGCTGCGGTGACCGCCGGGCCGGCGGGGTTCGTGCTGGACGTGGGGCGACTGGCTGACGGGTCGTGGGCGGTGGTGGAGGCGAACGCGTCCTGGTCGTCGAACCCGTACCACGCCGACCCTGCCGGGGTGGTGTCGTCGATCCTGGCCGCACAAGACCCGGCTGGTGACCCCGGCTGGGCGTGGCGGTCGGATCCGTTCCTGGACCGGTTCGCGCAACCGCTACCGGTGCGCACGGCATGATCGGGATCAGGCCGCGACGTTAACCCTGTGCGGCTGTTCTCCTGCGGGCATGACCACCAGGCGCCCGTCCCACAGACCGCTCACCTACCATCTTCGTGCCTTCCTGCTCGTGCTGCCCCACGCGGGTGAGTGTGCTGGAGGCACCGCGCTGCTGCTCGTTGCGACCCTCGCCGCACTGTTCTTCGGGCGCCGGGTCGATGCCACAGGCATGACCTCGCACCCGCCTGAACCGTCACGCCCCCGCCACCGGGCCCGCGCACCGATCGAGCGCTGGCTCCGCCCGTCGAGATGCAAGCGCACCAACGCTTGGCGCCACGCTGTTCCTGTCGTGCTGGCGGCGCTGCGGCTCGTCGCGTTCTTCCCCGAGCAGCCGCCGGCTCCACCACCCAACATCAGTGTGGTGGAGATCACACCCGAGATGGGTGCGCCGGAGTGCCGGGCGCGCACAGTCACCGGCGAAGGCGGAACCACCAACCCGGTCCACCCGCCTTCGGCCCCGGAAAGGTCGGACCGGAGCAAGGAACACACCATGGGCATCTACCAGGGCGCGCACGTCGTCGCGCAGTTCCCGGACGCCACCGTCGAGGCCATCGTCCTCGAGGTCCGCGGCAACGAAGCGCTCGTGCAGCAGAAGGGCACCCAGCGGGCCGAGTGGATTCCGCTGAGCCAGCTACGCTGACCACCGGCGACCCCACCCTCGCCCCCTGCATGGGTGGGGTCGCCCCAAAGCTGTTCAGCCGCCGGCCGGAGCTCCCGGGTACCGCAGGTCCAGGACGTCGTCAGGGAACGTCACCTCCCGGTCCTCGGACCACCGGCTTGTGGTGACCACCGGCTCCCCGAGCAGCTCGATCGCTTCGGCTACGGTCAGCCCGTATGGCGCCCGGCCGCTCTCCACGAGCCGGTTGGTCACCCGGGCCAACCCAGCATCGACGTCCGTGTACCCGTTGACCCGGGTGGTGAGCCACGGGGCGTGGATCCTCAACCCCTTGGCGTGGTCCTCCCACAGCGACTCGTCCAGGTAGTCCTCGAGGAACCGGGCCTTCGCCTCGCCGGTCGCCCGGTCCACCCATGCCTGCGCGAGCCCGTCCGTGAGTGTGCGGGCCTGGCCTTCCAGCACGGCCCGAGCGCGACGGTTGGCGTCCCACAGGTCAGCGTGCTGCTGGGCGTCCGCCAGGACGGCATCGTCCAGGAACACGACCTGGTTCCCCCGCCTGTCCTCGGCCCACGGGGGCGGGACCTCACCGACCCGGTGCGGGTCGAGACCCCAGTTGTGCCGCGGCTTCCACGTCGTGACGTTCGACTCGGACGCCCGACCGGCGGCCAGCACGACCCGCCCGCCCTGACGGGTCCACGTGACCCGGCGTGTCCGGGACGTCACGTACTCGAACTCGCCGGTCAACGCGTGCTGCGGGTCGAACGGCGGCGGGGTGGTCGGCTGGTACCAGGCCTCGAAGGCCGTCTTGTCGTAGCGGGACGTGGCCTCGTCGTACATGACCGCGACCAGCCGGTGCCCGTCCGGGGCTGGAAGGGCACGGATCTGGCCGATGGCCTCGTCGATCTCCGGGTCGGACAGGTGCTCGGCTCGCCGAGCACGACGGTTCCACGTCTCCCACCGGTCCGAGGTGTGCAGCATCGTCCACCGGTTCACGGTCGCCGGTGCGGGCACCTGCCAGGTCTTCACACTGCGCGCCTTGCCGGTCTTCGTGTACTCGGCGAGGTCGACGAACACGTCCAGCGGTGCGACCTGATCACCCCACTCGTTGCGCTCCTTGTCGGTGGGGCGAGCCCACTTCCGAGGGCTGGGCGTCCCGACGACCCAGCTGCCGTCCTTCTTCCGGGCCACGAACAGCGCGTCGGGGTGCTTGGCCCGCAGGTGCGCCAGGGTGCCGGCGGCGGCGTCGGACGTGTCCGCGGTCCGGCGTCGTGCGGCGTGCTCGGCCAGGATCATCCGGGCGGCCTTCGCCTCGGCGGGGGCGTCACCGTTCAGTGGCCGGTGCCAGCGGTTCCCGATCTTCCACCAGGTGACCAGCTCGTCGAGGAGCCCGGCGGCCTCGCTGACGGTGATGTCGTCGGCCTGGGCGATCTGCGCGGCGAGCAGGTCCCGGAACGGGGCCTCAGCGGCGGCCTCGGCCTCCTTGAACGCGATGGCGGCGTTCAGGACGGGGAACATGTCCGCGTAGGCGTGCCGCTGCGTGCGGGCCCCGAGGTAGTCCTTCATCTCGTCGACGGTCACCAGGTCCACGGGCAGCACGAACTGGTCGGAGGGGAAGATCACGCACGACGCCTTCGTCTTGGGGACGCGGTACTCCTCGCGGCCCCACTCGTCACGCAGCCACTCCTCGCGGGTGCGGGCGTAGGTGAACACCAGGGAGCCGGGCTCGTTGCCGTGGCGGGTGATCGTGTGCACCTCACCCGTGGACGGGTACTCGGCACGGGCCGGCGACAGGCGCGGGTGCTGGTCATAGGACCACCGGTCGCGGGAGGTCTCCGGCCAGTCCTGGTGTCGGGTGGTGATGATGACCCGCATGCCCGGGGTGAGGTTGAGGTTCTTCTCGGCGAGCCACTGGTAGAACGGCTTGCGGCCGGAGGTGATCTGGTTCTCGTCGTCGGCGACCAGGACCACGTGCCCGGCGTCGTAGTGCTCGGGAGCCAGCAGCGACAGCCCGGCCACGGGCAGGGGCTGGAACACCGCGGTCCGGTCGACCAGCCCCTGCAGGATCAGGGCGATGCGCATGTAGTGGCGCTCCCGGGCCCCGGCCACCTTCTCCGCTTCGAGCCACGCCTTGCTGCCGGGCTCCAGGGGCTGCTTGGTCCACCGGTCGACGAACATCGCGGTGAACTCGTTGCGGGCCGGGACCAAGCGCTTGCCGACCTGGAAGTTCGTCAGCATCCGGTACACGTTCGCGCCGTTACGGATCAGCCACCACGACTGGGCGTTCGCCTGGTCCATGGCGTCCTGCAGCCACGGGTCCTTGTAGTCGCGGCCCTGCCGTCGAGGGATGATCGCGACGACGCCCCGATCCTCGGGAAGCACCTGGTGCAGGTGGGCGGGGTCGGCGGTGATCCACCGGTCGAAGTCCTCGATGTTGCGGACGTCCATGCCGCCGCTCTCGGCGTACAGCGCCGACTCCTCGTCCATCGCCAGGACCTGCTGGCGCACGTGGATCGGTGCCCCGGCCGGTGCCGGTTCACCTTCGGCCAGGACGTGCAGCTCCTCGTCCCGCCCGAGGTAGAGGTTCATCGTCCAGATCCCCTCCTCGAGCATCTTCATCTGCTGCTGGAGGGGTTCGAGCTCGGCTGCCATGGCGCGCACCTGCGCGTCGAGTGCGCGCTTCTGCTGCTCGATCAGCTCCTTGGCCTTGGCCTGCGCTTCGAGCGCGGTCCTGCGGGCGGTGGCGACCATGGCCCGGGACGCGGCCATCTGCGTCTTGACGTTCATCGCAACGTCGGCGCCGGCGGGCACGAGGGCTCCTCCGCCCTGTCCCGCGGCTGCTGATGCGGCGACGGCGTCGTTGGCGGCCTGGCGCGCCACCTTGAGCGCGGCGGTGACATCGGCGGGTGGTGACGTGGGCTCGTTCATGGGGTGCTGATGTGCGGCAGTTGGGGCGATCGGGCGCCTCCGCCCCTACGTGTGAAGCGGAAGGATGCTGCCCTCCCACGCCTGGGTGAGCAGAGTGTGGTCCTCGGCGCTGATCTGGTCACCGGCTGCGACTGCGAGAACCGTGCCGCAGACGGCCCAGGAGACGGTCAGCATCTGGTTGGCTCGACGACGGAGCAGCGCGCTCGTCAGGACACGGACCTGGACCACCCCGACCACGAACGACAGGGCAAGCGCCCCCAGGACCACAAGCAGCAGCGGCCACTGGTTCACCGGTGGGACGAAGAACCCGACACACAGTGCCGCAGCAAGCACGGTCCAGTTGGTGCGGAAGACGGTCCGACTGTGCGCGCGCATCAGCTCCTGCAGCGGTGCGCGCCAGTCCCCCGCCCACGCCTGGAACTTCGCGGTGTTGCTGGTGTGTGCGTCGTCGACGAGCTGACGGTAGTGGCCGGTGGCGTGCTGCCGGGCCCGATCGTAGGCGTCGTCCCACGCGTGGCCGTCGATGGTGCGGTGGGCCTGGACCAGTGCGGTCTGTTGCTTGTCGGTCAGCTGCCCCGCTACGCGCATGATCGTGTCGATCTGCCTGTCTGCGTCGTTCTCCATGCAGGTACATATGTGCGGACGGTGCGAGAACAGTGCGGCCCTTGTTCTCGCTTCAGTGCGCAAGCGAGAACGGCGAGGTCCATCGTTCTCGGATCCAGGTCATGCGTGCCGAGCGTGCCGGTGCCGCACATCTGCAGTCGATGAGCACCAAGCTGCATCACGGGTACCGACTCGCTGTGGGTGTCGACCCGTTCGACTTCATCGCGACCGTGCGCGCCCACATCGACCCGGTGCGTGACCGTGCCGACGCTCGGATCCTCGCCGAACGCGCTGTCGCGATCATCGACAAGGCCGCAGTGCACGGGCTCGTCACCCATGCCGGGGACGACCTCGCCTCCTTGATGAAGACGCCACTCACTGCGGCGTACGTGGCGTACGAGTACGAGCAGGCCAAGCTCCGCGACATCGACCGCCGTCACGACCCCAATCGGTTCGAGCTGTCGTTCGGACGGGACCCTCAGACTGGTCGGTTCGGGGTGCTGCGGTTCGCCGACGAGGCGACCCTCATCGACGCGTTCGACGCGATACCCGAGGTCGAGGAGTACGGGTACTGGAACAACACCGACCGCCCGGACGACGTCACCGAGGACCAGTGGGATCAGCGGCGCGAGTTCTGGGACCGGGTCCTGCCCGGGTACAGCGCCCCGGTCGAGGTGATGCTCGGCTGGTCGCTGCGCAGCACCCACCACCCCGGGCCGCTGAGCCTCGCCTCCGATCGGTCCCCGCTGATCCTCGAGGAGCTACCTGACCTGGACCGGCGTGCGCGCCGTGCCGCGCAGGATGCCGTCTCGGCCGCCGCCGTGCGGGCCATGTCGGAGTCCCGGGCGGTGCACGAGATCACCAGCCTGGTGTTCCGCACCCTGCGCACCGACCAGTACCCCGACGTCGTCGACGCCGCCCGCGCACTGCTGCCCGTCGACATCGACTTCGACCTGCTCACGGGCAACCGACCACTGGTCATCGAGGACGCCGAGACCAAGCGGGCCGCGTTCCTCGGTCTTGCCGAAGCCGCCGGGAGGCGCCTCTACCGGGCTGAGGGTGCGGAGGACTGAGGTGCACGCGATCGACTGCCGCTGCCACTGCTGCCATGCCGAGCTCAGGACGATGAGCCGCCGCCGTTCTCTGCGCATGGTCCCGGGTGGGAGGTGCCTACGTTGAGTCGACAGGTGAAGCGCGGTCTGGCCGTGTCGGACGACCTCGTGCTGCCCGTCGAGGCCGTCACAGAGACCTTCGCGATCCTCGGGAAGCGCGGTGCGGGCAAAACTACTGCGGCCCGGGTGCTGACCGAAGAGCTCCTGGACGCGGGCCTCCCGGTGGTGGTGATCGACCCGACCGGGGTGTGGTGGGGGCTGCGGTCATCTGCCGATGGAAGCTCCGCCGGGCAGCAGGTCGTCATCTTCGGAGGCGACCACGCCGACGTCCCCCTGGAGGAGACCGCCGGTCACGTCATCGCCGAGGCGATCATCGACACCAGGGTCCCGGCAGTCCTGGACCTGTCCCACCTGTCGAAGTCCGCCGGCCGCCGCCTGGTCACCGACTTCCTCGAGCGGTTGTACCACCGCAACCGTGAGCCGATGCACGTGGTGATCGACGAGGCCGACCTGTTCGCACCACAGCGCACCGTGCAGGGCGGCGAGCGGTGCCTCGGTGCGATGAACGACCTCGCGCGGCGTGGACGCGTCCGCGGGCTCGGGGTCACGCTGATCTCGCAGCGGCCGGCGGTCCTGAACAAGGACGTCCTGACCCAGGCCGAGGTCCTCATCGCCCTGCGGCTGATCGGTGCACGTGACCGGGCCGCGATCGACGAGTGGATCGAAGCCCAGGCCGACCAGACCGACGTCCGTGAAGTCATCTCGTCGCTGCCCTCCTTGCCGGTGGGCACCGCGTGGGTGTGGTCTCCCGGCTGGCTGGAGACCTTGGCGAAGGTCCAGATCCGTCGCCCGCGCACGTTCGACTCGTCGGCCACCCCGAAGGCCGGCCAGGTGGTGCGCACCCCGAAGCAGATGGCCCAGGTCGACCTGGACACGCTCCGTGAGCACATCGCCGCCACCGTCGAGAAGGCCAAGGCCGACAACCCGGCCGAGCTGCGTCGCCGCCTGGCCGCGCTCCAGGCCGAGCTCGACGCCGCACGCCGCACCGCCGCGAGCCCGGCCCCCGCGCCTCCACCGCAGGTGGTTGAGGTCCCCGTGCTCACCGACGTAGCCCTCGCCGAGCTGACCGAGCTGTCCGAACAGGCAACGGCGTGGGCCAGCCAGGCTGTCGAGGCTGCGCAGACCCTGGCGACGCGTGTACGGGAAGCCGCCATGGCCGCGCGTCCCCAAACTGTCACCTCGGCCCCACGGCCCGCCCCCGCACGGGCCGTCACGCGACCTGCTGCCCCTTCCTCTGCGCCAGCAGGCACAGGAGGGTTGTCGAAGGCGGAGCGGGCGATCCTGTCCGTCCTGGCACAGCACGGCACCCGCAGCACCACCCAGGTCGCGCTGCTGACCGCGTACTCGCACAAGTCCGGCGGGTACCGCAACGCACTGTCGAAGCTGCGGACGGCCGGATACATCGAAGGTCGTGGGGACATCACGGCCACCCCCGCCGGCCTGACGGCCCTGGGTGGGTTCGAACCGCTGCCGACCGGTGCCGAACTGCGCCGATGGTGGGGCGAGAAGCACCTGGGCAAGGCGGAGCGGGCGATCCTCGACGTCCTGGCCCGTGCGTACCCCTACCCGGTGGCGACCCCTGAGATCGCGGACGAGACCGGCTACTCCGCGTCGTCCGGCGGGTTCCGCAACGCGATGTCCCGACTACGCACCCTGGAGTTGGCCAGCGGTCACGGCGAACTCGTCATGGCCGACTCCCTTGCTGAGTCTCCCGGGGTGCACGCGTGACGTTGCTGCGCGCGCTCGACCAGGGTCAGATCGTCGTGCACTACCAACCCCAGGTCGAGGTGCTGACCGGGCGGGTCGTCGGTGTGGAGGCTCTGGCCCGTTGGGAGCACCCGCTGCTGGGGTTGCTGCCCCCGGGCCGGTTCGTGCCGCAGGCGGAGGCCGAAGGGATGATCGGGGCGTTGACCGCACGGGTTCTGGACGCCGCGGTCGCGCAGGCTGCCTCATGGCGTTCGGCCGGGTGGCCGGTGCGTGTGGCGGTGAACCTGTCCGCGAAGGATCTGAGCGACGAGACGATCATCGAGACCGTGACATCCACCCTGGACCAGCACGGGCTGCCGGCGACCGCGTTGGAGATGGAGGTCACCGAGACCGCCGCCCTGCTCGACCTTGAGCGCGCTGGCGAGGTGCTGACCCGCCTTGACCGGCTGGGTATCGACGTCGCCGTGGACGACTACGGTGCCGGGTACTCAACCCTGGCGTACCTGAAACGACTACCGGTCCGGCGGATCAAGATCGACCGGTCCTTGATCTCCGACCTGGCATCCGAGCACGCCGACCAGGTGATCGTCCGCTCGACTCTGCAGCTCGCCCGCGACCTCGGTGTCGGTGTGGTCGCCGAGGGTGTCGAAGAGATGGTCACCTTCCGACTGCTGCGCGACCTGGGGTGCGACACCGCGCAAGGCTTCGGTCTGTGCCGTCCGATGCCACCCGCTGAGCTCCGGCCGCTCGTTCCCGCCATCCAGGAGCGTCTCGCCGGCGTTCAGGCCGCCTGACCTGCCACCGGAGTCGACATGACCATCAGCACCAGTCCAGATCAGGGCGAGCTACGCCTGTTCGATGTGTCGCTACGGGAGGGACGGCTGGGCTTCTACGTCATCGCCGACGCTCCGGAGCGGATCCTGGCTGCGACTGTCCCTGCGTGGGGCCGGCGCCCGGAAGGGCCATGGCCGGACGGCGCGGAGATCGCGTTCGTCGGCGACTTGGTGACCGTCCGGCACCCACGCATGGGTGTGCTCGCCCGGGTCACCGAGCGTCCAGCGCAGGTGCTCGACGCGCAGGCCGTCGCCCCGTCGCCCAAGACCCAGGCCACGGTGGTCGAGGACCCCGATGAGTTCCCCTACCCCTTGACCCCCGAGATCCCGTCCCAGACGGACGCGCTCACCGTCGCCACGGACGGGGCGTGCTCGGGGAACCCCGGCCCGGCGGGGTGGGCGTGGGTCGACCAGACCGGTAGGTGGCGCTCGGGTGGGCTGGTCCGGTCCACCAATCAGGTCGGTGAACTGCTGGGGTTGCTGCACGCCGTGCGGGACCACCAGCACGTCCAGCACCTGACGGTCGAGATCGACTCGACGTACGCGATGAACACGTACCTGCAGTGGATGGACGCCCACGCACGGCGCTGCTGGAGGACCACCGCGGGGAAGCCGACGTCGAACCGGGACGTCATCGAGCAGCTCATCGCCGCCCGGGACGCGCGCGCCGCCGCAGGTCTGCCACCGGTGCGTCTGGTGAAGGTGAAGGGGCACGCGAACGGCAAGCACCCACTCAACGACGCCGCCGACCATCAGGCGACGGCCGCTGCCCGCCGGGCTCGTTATCGCAAACTGGGTCCTTGGGAGGGCGAGGGGATGTCGATCAGCACGGTGCGGTGACCAGCCACGGGTGCCGCACATCGGTTGCCCATGACCACGTTGCAGACCTCCGCGCCCCTCGTCCGTCAGTCGCTGGACGCGACGTCTCGGCAGGTCCGGGAGGTGGCCCGCCTGGTGGTCGAAGGGCGCCTCACCCTGGACGCCCCGTATCAGCGGGGTTCGGTGTGGTCCGTGGAGCAGCGTCGCAACCTGGTCCGGTCGTGGATGCTCGGCCTGCCGGTCCCGGCGCTGATCGTGAACCGCCGGTTCTTGGACGGGTTCGTCCACCCTGACGGTGACCGGTTCGAATACGCGGCGATCGACGGCAAGCAACGCCTCGGGACCGCGGTCGCCTGGTTCTTCGGCGAGCTGGCGGTCCCGGCGTCATGGTTCCCGGCCGAGCGTGTGCTCGAGACGGTCGATACGGATGATGGCCCGTACGTGAAGCACTCGGGCCTCGACGTTGTCGGCCGGAGGCAGACCTCGAACAGGTTCCTCATCCCGGTCGCGGAAGCCGCAGTGCGTACGGTTGCCGATGAGGCGACGATCTTCGGGCTGGTGAACGGTGCGGGGGTCGCCCAGTCCGTCGAGGACTTGGCACGGGCGGCGAGGGTGTCTGAGGGTCGATGACGCTGCACCGGCACCGTCGGTGGGAGCCTGTTCGGGTGCCCGACGAGCTTGAGTTCCCGATGGTGCCTGCCCGTCCGCGCGACCGCCCCCGGCTGGCGTGGTTGATGGCTCGCGAGTTCGCGCGGCCGAACCGCCGGGGTGGGCGGGTCTGGTGGCCTGTCGCGGTCACCACGCTCCCGCTGTACCTGGTGGTCGCGTTAGGTCCGGGGGTGCACCACTGGCGACGGAGGGCTGTGCTGGTGCTGCACCGGCCGAGGCGTTGGTGGCACATCGTGAAGATGTTCGGTCTGTTCGTGCTGGTGTTCCTGGTGGCCGTCGTGCTGCTGGCAGTCACCCCGGAGGGGCGTCTGACCCTGGTGCTCGTCGGCGCACTGCTGGGCGTCCCGGCCCTTGGTGTGATGGTGAGCCGGTTCGCAGCGTGGTGGGCGGTGCGACACCGGGCCCGGGAGCCGCAGGTCGATGAGCCGGAGACGGTGCCCGGGGCGAGACCGGTGGCTCGCGCAGAGTGGCGGGTGACGCTGGTGGCGGCCGAGCCGGGACTCAACGCGATCGACCGGATCTTCGAGCCGTTCTTGTTGGCGACGGTACCGGCGGGGACGGTCGTCGGGGCGACAGCGAGGAATGGTCACCTGTTGCGCGTGTACCAGGAGAAGGGCTTTCAGCTGGTCGACAGCGCCTCGCGCAAGATGGTTGCTCGCGTCCCGGCACGGGACGGCTCCGTCGAGGCTTGACGGGTGCGAGCGGTCGCGGTGTCATGCTGAACGCGGCACCGGCCTGGTCAACCTGCGGCTGGTGTAGGCAGGTCCGCTGCCAGCGCTACTCGCAGGGCGGTGATCGTCGGTAGGTCCGGCGTCTGAGTCTGTGGTGTCATGCGGAGGCGCTTCTCCACGGCCTGCCGGCTGAGTCCGAGCTGGTCGCCGAGGTGTTCGTGGGCTGCGCTAGGTGACCCGCCCGTGACCGTCCTGCGGGCGATCTCGGCGGCGACGGCCTGCTCTCGCGCCACGTGGTCGGCGAGGATCCCGTCGGCTAGGGCGATCGCGGCGGCTGCCGCGGCTTCGACGGGGAGGATGTCGGCCGGCAGGTCGGCGTCGTTAACCGCTTCGGCGAGGGCTTGGCGGATCGCAGGGAGTGCAGCGTGGGCGACATTGTCGACCCAGGGTTGCTGGTCCCGGGCTCGTGGTGCGGCCATCTGTCGAGCCTAGTCGTGCTCGCAACATGATGCTGCGTCCCGTGGCAAGTCACCTGGTTCGGGTGGTGTCGTCGCTGTGGCTTCTCCATGCATCAACCCATGCATCAAACCCGCACGGACTCGACCTGCACCCTGATGCGAATGGTGCATCTCAATGTAGTGTTCACCACGTCTGACCTGCATCTCTATGCCGACCGATCATCCCTATGCCCTCACCGGCGGCGGCGCTCCCGTCCATGTCCCACAGGACGGCCGCCGGTAGCCGGGCGTCGTGCGCACCGCCGGTGTCGGATCGCCCAGGGCTCACGCCGCCGTCCCCGCGGTGGTACCCGTCATCAGTCGCGACGGTGCGGGGTCAGGGCATCGCGCAGGTCGGCGTTGAGCTGGGAGATCGTGTCCAGCGGCACCCCGGCCGGGCAGACCGCGGCGCACTCACCGATGTTGGTGCACCCACCGAAGCCCTCGGCGTCGTGCTGGTCGACCATCGACACCACCCGCGCGTCACGGCCCGGCTGACCCTGAGGAAGCTCGCCGAGGTGGGTGACCTTCGCCGCCGTGAACAGCATGGCCGAGGCGTTCGGGCAGGCGGCGACGCAGGCACCGCAACCGATGCACGCCGAGGCCTCGAACGCCCGGTCCGCGCTCGGCTTGGCCACCGGGTTGGCGTGCGCATCCGGTGCCGACCCCGTGTTCGCCCCGATGTACCCGCCGGAGGCGATGATCCGGTCGAAGGCGCTGCGGTCCACCACGAGGTCCTTGACCACCGGGAACGGGTCGGCACGCCACGGCTCGACGGTGACCACGTCGCCGTCGGAGAACGAGCGCATGTGGAGCTGGCAGGTCGCGGTCCGCTGCGGTCCGTGGGCGACGCCGTCGATCATCACCCCGCACATGCCGCAGATGCCCTCCCGGCAGTCGGAGTCGAAGGCGATCGGCTCCTGACCGTCGGCGATGAGGCCCTCGTTGAGCACGTCCAGCATCTCCAGGAAGGACATGTCCGGCTCGACGTCGTCGCAGGTGTACTCCACGAGCCCGCCCGGTGACTGCGCGTTCTTCTGCCGCCAGACCTTGACCGTGATCCTCATGTGTAGCTCCGTTGCTTGAGCTCGATGTACTC
Source organism: uncultured Actinotalea sp. (assembly GCA_964416715.1). GTDB lineage: Bacteria > Actinomycetota > Actinomycetes > Actinomycetales > Cellulomonadaceae > Actinotalea. The sequence goes on from CAYQFJ010000002.1 coordinate 84,245, forward strand.
GTACCTCAGGTCCTCCTTGTGGAGGGTCGGGGCGGAGTCCGGACCGTTCCAGCCCCACGCACCCACGTAAGCGAAGTTCGCGTCGTCGCGCAGCGCCTCCCCGTCGGGGGTCTGGCTCTCCGCGCGGAAGTGCCCGCCGCACGACTCCCGCCGGTGCAGGGCGTCGATGCACATCAGCTCGCCCAGCTCGAGGACGTCCCCGCCCCGGCCCGCCTTCTCCAGCGACT
>CAYQFJ010000003.1:0-59568 GCA_964416715.1 uncultured Actinotalea sp.
GCCAGCGACGCGGCGACCGCCTTGGCGATGAGGGTCTTGCCGCAGCCGGGGGGTCCGTACAGCAGCACGCCCTTGGGCGGGCGCAGCCCGTGCTCACGGAACAGCTCGGGGTGGGCGAAGGGCAGCTCGACGGCGTCCCGGATCTGCTCGATCTGCGGACCGAGCCCGCCGATCTGCTCGTACCCGATGTCCGGCACCTGCTCGAGGACCAGCTCCTCGACCTCGGAGCGCGGGATCCGCTCGAACGCGAACCCGGTGCGGGTCTCGACCGTGAGTGCGTCGCCCACCCGCGCGTGGCCGGCCAGCAACGGACCTGCCAGTCGCACGACCCGCTCCTCGTCGGCGCGCCCGACCACCAGGACACGGTCGGTCCCCAGGACCTCCTTGACCGTGACGATCTCGCCGACCGTCTCGTACGCACCGGCCTCGACGACCGCGAGCGCCTCGTTGAGCTTGACCTCCTGGCCCGGACGCAACGCCTCGACGTCGACCTCCGGAGAGACCTGCACGTGCATCTTGCGGCCGGCGGAGTAGATCTCGACGCTGCCGTCCGGCCGGGCCGCGATGAAGGTCGCGAAGGTGGCCGGGGGCTTGCCGAGGTCCTCGATCCGCTGCTGGAGCTCGACGATCCGGTCACGCGCCTGCCGCAACGCCTCGGCGAGCCGCTCGTTCCTGGTCGCCAACGATGCCGCCTCGCGGGCTGCCGCGGCGGCTCGTGCGGCATCGTCCGGACGTGGGACGTCCCCGGGTTCCTGGGTCACGGTCCCTCCCCTCGGTGCGCGAACTGTGCGGGCCGGTCGGACCCGTACACCACGACCTTATGCGTCCCGGCCGTCCCCCGTGACGTCGGACGCGCCCAGCCCGCGCCGGACGCGACGGACCTTCTTGTCCGAGACGGGCGGTTCACCGAGGTCCTCGGCGGTCCACTCCACGTCGTCCCACGACCCCGTGGACGGGCCACCGGAGCCCTCCGGTCCCGGCTGCGCGGGCCGGTCGGTGCCGTCGCGCGCGTCGGTGCTCGTGCCGGCCGGCTCGTCGGGGTAGGCGCCCTTGGCGGGCCGACGCCGTCGCACGGGCGCGGCCACGCCGTCGGCCATCCGTCGGGTGGTGAGCAGGAAGCCGGTGTGGCCGACCATCCGGTGCTCGGGCCGCACGGCGAGCCCTTCCAGGTGCCAGCCGCGGACCATCGTCTCCCACGCCCGCGGCTCGGCGTACCGGCCGTCCTCGCGCAGCGTCTCGGCGAGCCGGGACAGCTGCGTCGTCGTCGCGACGTAGCAGATCAGCACCCCGCCCGGGGCAAGGGCGTCGGCGACCACCGCGACGTTCTCCCACGGGGCGAGCATGTCCAGGACCACCCGGTCCACGCTGCCCGCCGGGGCCGCCGTGGGCAGGACGTCGGCCAGGTCGCCCACGCTGAGCCGCCACGCCGGGTGGGGTGCGCCGAAGAACCCCTCGACGTTGGCCCGGGCGATGGCCGCGAAGTCCTCGCGCCGCTCGACCGAGTGCAGGTGGCCACCGTCGCCGACCGCGCGCAGCAGGGACATGGTCAGCGCCCCGGAGCCGACGCCGGCCTCCACCACCCGGGCCCCCGGGTAGATGTCCGCCATGGCGACGATCTGCCCGGCGTCCTTGGGGTAGACGACGGCAGCGCCCCTGGGCATGGACAGCACGTAGTCGGCGAGCAGCGGTCGCAGGGCGAGGTACTCGATCCCCCCGGTGTTGGTCACGACCGTGCCCTCGGGTGCCCCCACCAGCTCGTCGTGCCGGAAGTAGCCCTTGTGCGTGTGGAACGTCGCACCCGGCGCGAGCGTGATCGTGTGCAGGCGACCGCGTGGGTCGGTGAGCTGGACCCGGTCCCCGACCCGGAACGGGCCCCGCCGCTCGTCGGCACCGGTGGGACCAGGGCCCGTAGCACCGGAACCCGTAGGGGCAGAGCTTGTAGGACCATGACCTGGGGTCGTCGTTGCGCCCGCGTCGGCGAGCTGCTCGGGGTGGTCCTCGGATCCGGTCACGACGGACGAGTCTAGGTGTCGGTCAGTCGAGGCAGAACTCATTGCCCTCCGGGTCGGCCATCACCAGGTGCCCGGCCTCCAGGGGAGGCACCGGCTCATGACGCCGCAGGCGGGTCGCACCGATCCCGACGAGCCGGTCGGCCTCCGCCTCCAGCGCGGCCATCCGGTCGGCACCGGAGGTCCCCGGCGCGGCGCGCACGTCGAGGTGGACGCGGTTCTTGACCTCCTTGCCCTCCGGCACCCGTTGGAAGAAGAAGCGCGGACCGCCGTCCGGGTCGACGATCGCCGAGGCGTCGTTCCGGCGCTCGACCGGCACACCGAACGCCTCCAGCGCCTGGTCCCACGACTCGAAGCCCGGCGGTGGGTCCTGCAGGCGATAGCCCAGCGCCTGCGCCCAGAACGTGGCCAGGGCGCCCGGATCGGCGCAGTCGAACGTGATCTGGATCTCTCGGGCCATGCGGCCTCCCTTCGGTGCCGCGACGATACGACGGCGGTCGGACACGCGCCGTGCGGCGGCCGCTACCCGGTGCGGATCGCCGCGATCACGTCCTGCGCCCGGAGCAGACCGACCACCCTCGAGCGGTCGTCGACCACCACCATCACCGGTGCCGACCGAGCGATCCGAGCGACCTCCTGCACCGCCTTCGCCCCGGTGAGCCCGGCATCGATCCACGCCCCCGGGGGCAGGCCCACCGCCACGGCGGACAACGGTGTGGCCGCACGCGCCGCGGGCGGCACCGCCGCGAGGGTGGCCCGTTCGAGGTACGCCACCGGCCGGCCGTCGTCCGCCGTGAGCACGATCTCCCCGGCGGGTCCGGCCCGTTCCAGGTCACCGAGGTTGCCACCGGCGGGCAGAGCGACCGCGGGCACCATCAACCGGGCGATCGCCACACCGTCGAGCGCCTCCTGGCCGCGCGCCGCCCGCACCGCCCCGGCGGCACCGCTCCACAGGAAGGCGCCGATGAGCGCTGCCCACACCACGCGCGTGAGGTCCGGCGGCGAGCCGCTCACCAGCGGCGGCAGGACCGCCCACCCGACGACGCCGAGAGCCACCAGCCGCCCGATCCACCCGGCCAGCACAGTGCCGGTCGACCGCCTGCCGGTGATGGACCAGACGCCCGCCTCCAGCACTCGCCCGCCGTCCAGCGGCAGGCCCGGGACCAGGTTGAACACCCCGACGAAGGCGTTCACCAGCGCGAGCGACCCGATCAGCAGCCGGGTCAGGCCGTCCACCTGGAGCACCTGGAGCACCGCCCAGGCGACCGCGGCGATGGCCAGGTTCGCCACCGGACCGACGACGGCCACCAGCGCGCTGGTGGCGGGGGTCGGCGCGGCGGCACCGAACTGGGTGTGGCCACCCAGCAGGGTGACCGCGATCTCGTTCACCCGGACCCCGCGCCGTCGGGCCATGGCGGCGTGCGCGAGCTCGTGCAGGAAGACCGAGCCGAACAGCAGCAGCACGGCGACTGCGGCGACCAGGTACGCCTCTGTGCCGAGACGCGGCTCGAACACGCGGACCGCGGGCGCTCCGAGCACGGTGAGCACGGCCGCGCCGAGCAGCCAGCCGGGTGAGACGACGACCGGTGCACCGGCGACCCGGCCGACCACCCAGCCCCTGGTCGTACCGGTCCTGCGTCGCTGACTCACCCGCACACCCTATGGCGGGCGGCGGGACGTGTTGTCCCAGGCGCGACGTACCCTGCACCCATGGCCGACCTGATGAGCTCCCCCGGACCGAATCCGCCCGCGGAGAGTGCGCCCGAGCCGGCCCGGCGACCGGGGCTGTCGCCGTCGCGTGCGAAGGACTTCATGCAGTGCCCGCTGCTCTTCCGGTTCCGCGTGGTCGACCGGCTGCCCGAACCGCCCAGCGCGGCCGCCGTCCGCGGCACGCTGGTGCACGCCGTGCTGGAGCGCCTCTTCGACGAGCCCGCCGGACGACGCACCCGGGAGGTCGCGGTGGCCCTGGTCGGGCCGGCCTGGGAAGAGCTCGTCGCCGAGCGCCCGGAGGTGGTCGAGGTGCTCGAGGACCCGGACGACCTGACCGACTGGTTCGCGCAGGCCGAGGCGCTGCTGACCACGTACTTCACGCTCGAGGACCCGAACCGGCTCCAGCCCGCGGACCGGGAGCTCCAGGTGTCGGTCGAGGTCGACGGCCTGGAGCTGCGCGGCATCGTCGACCGGGTGGACGTGGCCCCGGACGGCGCGGTCCGGATCGTCGACTACAAGACCGGTCGCTCCCCGAGCCCCGGGTTCGAGGGCGACGCACTCTTCCAGATGCGGTTCTACGCGCTGATCCTCTCGCGACTGCGCGGCCAGGTGCCGAAGATGCTCCAGCTGGTCTACCTCGGTGACGGCTCGGTGCTGCGTCACGAGCCCGACGACGCCGAGCTGGCCACGGTCGAGAAGCGCATCCGGGCCGTCTGGTCGGGCATCCAGGAGGCCGCCACGAGCGGGAGCTGGCAGCCGAGGCCGAGCCGGTTGTGCGACTGGTGCGCCCACGGGGCGATCTGCCCCGCGTTCGGCGGCACGGCGCCCGAGGTCGACCCCGACGCCGTCGAGCTGGCGCTCGGTGTACGTCCCGTGTGAGCGGTGCTCGTCGGACCCGGCCCTCGTCCCCCGCTCCGGCCGGCTCGACCGTCCTCGCCCGGACCGCAGGCCGTGCTACCGGCTCACGCGGGGGGCGAGGCCAGCAGGTCCAGCTCTTCGCCAGCGGCGATCCGAGCGATCTCGTCCAGACCGATGTCCACCAGCGACGCGCAACGGCTCAGCCCGGGACGCGGCGGCACGGCGGCGATGTGCTGGACGCCGAGCGTCCGGGCGCCCGAGGCCATCGCCGAGGTGATCCCCGGGGGTGAGTCCTCGATCGCCACGCACTCGGTGATGTCGACCCCCAGCCGCTCGGCGGCGAGCAGGTACGGCGCCGGGTCGGGCTTGCCGTGGGTGACCTCGTCACCGGTGACCATGACCTCGAAGGCACCGCCCGGTCCCTGGGAGACGACGGCGTCGGCCAGCTCCCGGTAGGACATCGTCACCAGGGCGGACCGCACGCCGGCCGCACGCAGGGCCGCCAGCAGCTCCAGCGCACCGGGCTGCCACACCACGCTACGGCGGACCGCAGCGGCCACCTGCTCCACGAGCCGCCGCTGGATCACGTCCGACGGCAGGTCCACGCCATGACCGATCAGCACCTGCGCCGCCCGGTCCAGGGCCAGGCCGATCATCTGCTCGGCGTCGTCCTCGGTCCACCGCCCGCCGAACTCGGCGACCAGCGTTCCCTCGGCGTCCATCCAGTACGGCTCGGTGTCGACCAGCGTGCCGTCCATGTCCCACAGCACGGCCTCGGGGAGGTCCCGGCGAGAAAGTACGGTCTGACCTGCCGTTACGTCGTCAGATCGGAGGACCAACGTGAGCTCCTATCGCAGCCATGCATCAACCCATGCATCAATCGAGGCTAGCCGCATTGAGGTGCACACCCCGCCCCGCGTGCGCAAAGCCGCACGTGCCGCACATCTACCCACCATGAGCAACAACACGATCGTCACCCCCATCACCACCTGGCAGGAGCTCTGGGCCAGCGACCGCGAAGTCCTCAACCGCACCGAGGTCGCCACCCTGCTCGGAGTCGACGCGCGCACCGTCACCGCAGCCGTCGACTCCGGCGAGCTCCCCGGAACACGGATCGGACGTCGGCTCCTGATCCCCCGACGCCCCCTGCTGGAGAAGCTAGGGATCCACGAGCCCGCGGCATGACCAGACGCGAACGCGGAGAGGGCACCCTCGCGTCCTACGACACCGTCGACGGCACCCGCTGGAAGTGCCAGTGGCGTGAACCCATTGACCCCGGACGTCCCGAGCGTGGCCGACGGCTCCGCTCCCGGGGTGGCTTCACGACGCGGCAGGACGCACGCGACGAGCTCCAACGGAACCTCGCCCGCATCGCCGACCGCAAGAAGGCGCCGACCACCAGCCGGACCGGCTTCGACTCCTACGCGCGCCGCTGGCTGTCGGGCTACGACTGCGAAGCAACCACCAGGACGTACATCCACCGGGTCCTGGACGCCGTCGACCCGTACATCGGTGACCTGCCCCTGACCAGCATCCTCCCCAGCGACCTCGCCGCCACGTACCGCGGGCTCGAGACCGGCGCCAAAGCCGTCGCCTCCAAGAAGCGACGCAACGGCGGGGCTCTGGCGAAGTCGACCGTGCTGCGTTACTCGGGGTGGATCGTCACGATCTTCAACGCCGCGATCGAAGAGGGCCTGCTCGACAAGAACCCGGCCAACCACAAGAACTCCGGCCGGCCGAAGGCGTCACGTGCCAAGCGGGTCAAGCCGTTCCAGGTCTGGAACGCGGTACAGGTGTCGGCGTTCTGCGACTGGGTGCTGGAGACCGAACAGCCGTGGGCGCACGCCTGGATCATCCTGGTCCGGTCCGGTCTTCGCTCCGGTGAGCTCCTCGCGCTGCTCTGGTCGGACGTGGACCTGACCGGCCAGCACGTCGACGTAGAACGGACCCTGCGGTACAACGAGGCGCTGCCGCTCGGGCAACGCTACGAGCTCGCACCCCCGAAGGGCGGGCGCACCCGGCGGGTGGCCCTCGACGACGAGACAGTTGAGGCGTTCCTCGGTTGGCGCTCGGTGCTGGCGTCAACCACACGGTCCATCCGCTTCAACGCGGGACCGGTGTTCCCTGAGCTCGACGGCCGGTCACCCACGCAGTCCGCGCTGCTGAGCGCGTTCCACCGGGTGCAGCGCAACTTCGCCGCAGCCCACCCCCAGACCTCTCCCCCGCTGATCTCCGTGCACGACCTGCGCCACACCCATGCATCGCTGCTGCTCGCGGCGGGTGTGGACGTGAAGGTCATTCAGGAGCGGCTCGGGCACGCAAGCCTGGCTACGACGTTGAGCACGTACCTGCACCTCATGCCGGACTCCCAGCAGCTGGCCCTGGACCGGTTCTCCCATCTGTTGTCCGCGGCGCCCCGTCCGTCCGAGGGGTCTGGGCTGCGGGTCGTGTCGAACGACTAGTCCTGCTCGTAGTTCTGGTCGAGCCACGTCTCGACGTCGCTGCGACGGAACCGCAGGTGCTTGCCGACCTTGATCGCCCGTGGGCCCTTGCCGTCTACGCGCCACTTGTAGAGCGTGTTCTTGGGGATGCCGAGGTAGTCGGCGACCTCGTCGATGTCGAGGAGGCGGCCGAGGTCGACAGGCTGCTCGTCGGTCATGGTGTGCCTATGTGCGGCACCTGGCATCCGTTGCACATACCTGTCGTTGCTTGTCGTTGTTCATCGTCAATCACCTGCGCCGGGCTGGGGTGCGCCGCCCGCACATCCACCAGGCATGAGTCCCACGACCCAGAACCGGCAGCCCGCGGGGATCCCCGTCGGAGGGCAGTTCACGACCACCACCCGCGGCGAGACCGGGACCGAGCTGGTGGCGGACGACATCGACGAAACAGACGCGCAGCCTGTCTACGATTTCGCTGCCCACAGGCTCGACGAGGCAGTCGCGAAGATCGACGCGGCGAACAAGAAGCTCGCGCGCAACGGGATCGAGCAGCGGTTCACCTACGACGTCGAGGAGTACATCTCCACGTACACGACCCGCGAGCACGGGTTCGACGAGACCATCACCGAGAAGCGGTGCAAGCTCACCCTCAACGAACCGGAGTTCGCGTTCGGCGGGTGGACGTTCGTGGCCGCGCTCGATCACACCGGCGCCGGCGTCATCGCCCGCACCGCACCCGGACAGCCCCTCGACGGCTGGCGTCCGGACGACCAGGCCTGCGACCACTGCGGCACGCACCGCCGCCGCAACGCGACCTACGTCGTCACCGACGCCGACGGGAACCGCAAGCAGGTCGGCTCCGACTGCCTCGAACCCTTCCTCGGCGTGAAACCCAAGGGCTTGTGGGCGCTGGGGTACGACCTCGAAGGCGACCTGAAGGACACCGACGACTTCTTCGGGCACGGCACCGCAGGCACCACCGACGTCGACGTGCGCGAGCTCATCGCCACCGCCCTGGCCGTGTCGGACGGCGGCAAGTCGTACGTGTCCCGCGCCCGCGCCGAAGAGTGGGGCAAGAACGCCACCTCGTCAGCCACCACCAGCATGCTGTTCGGCCGCCCGGTCAACCGGGAGCACGCCCAGGAGCGCGCCGCGACCGCCGAGCTCGCCCGCCAGTACCTCGAGGACGGCACCGCCGACGCGGTGCTGGCTGCCGGCCAGGACATCGAGGGCGACGACGACTACCCGGTCAACCTGCGCACCGCACTGGCCGGGGACTACGTCAACATGAAGCACGCCGGGCTGGCCGTGTCCGCGGTCGCGGTGTGGCGCCGACAGCAAGAACGGTCGGTAGCACGAGCCGCGAAGGCCGCGATCCCCAAGGGGTTCATCGCACCGGTGAAAGCGAAGATCGCCGGGGTCAAGGCCACCGTCACCAAGGTCGCGTATGTCGACAACCCGTACGACTACCACGGTGGGGTGAACACGCTGGTGATCTTCCAGGCCGAGGACGGTCACCAGGTGAAGTGGTTCGCGTCCGGCCACAAGGAGTTCGAGGTCGGCGACACCGGCACGTTCACCGGCGGGACCGTCAAAGCCCACCAGGAGTACCAGGGTGTCGACCAGACGGTCGTGACCCGCGTGAAGTTCGAGGAAGAGGTCCCCGCCGACAACGAAGCACCGGATCCAGTCACCCCGCCCGCCCCACCGCCGCCCCGGGCTCCCGCACATCCATAGGGCATGGTTACCGAACAGCCCCGCCAGCCCAAGGGTGTCCCGACCGGGGGCCAGTTCGCGACCACGGACCGACCGGAGGCGACCGGTGTCGCCCTGACCGCCAGCACCACCAACGACCACCCGCGTGGCATGGATCCCGCAGAAGCCAGGATGCGCCGACGCGACCGGATCGCCGCCACCACCAGTGACGAAGCCACCCAGCTGCGGATCGCCCAGAACGGTGACACCGAGCAGCGGGAGCTCCTGCAGAGGAACCCGAACCTCACCGTCGGCACCTTGGCGTGGCTGGTCGAGAACTGGCGGTTCAACCCGACCCACATCCAGGAGTTCTCCGAGCACCCCCAAATGACCGACGAGCTGCGGGCACGCATCCGTGCCTGGTGAGCGCCGCATGCCTCGTCGGCGCCGATGGTGTCCGTGGGCTGCAGTACAACCGGGGCGGTGTGCTCGACGTCGTCGCCAGCACCGACGGCATGACCGTCCGCGACGCCGCCGGGTGACGCTGTCTTCCCCCTCCGCACATCACCCCGGTATGACCACCACACAGAAGCGCCAGCCGGTCGGAACCCAGACCGGTGGACAGTTCGCCACTGGGTCTCGCGCCGAGACCAGCACGACCCTCGATGCGCCGTCCGGCTACGACGTCGAGTCGGTGATCACCGCGGCCCGGGGCTCCCTCGCCGACAGCCTCGGCGTGCCGGCCACGGACGTGACGGTGGAGTTCAACGACTCCCACCTGTGCGGCAAGGAGGCGGGCGCCGTCCACGTGCGCATGCACGCCGACGTCCCCGACGACCCGGCACGCCAGCAGGTCGCCCTCGGGTTCTACAGGGAGCCCAGCGGCCGGACCACCGAGATGGCGTGCGAGGTGTCCTGGGCCCGCACCCCGCTGCCCGGGCTCGACTACACCCGCGACGCCACGTCCACCGCGTTCGACTACTCGCGCACGGCCGACCCGGAAACCATCGCGTCCACGGTCGGGTACACCCTGCGCCAGGCCGAGGTGCAGCGTGCGATCGACACCCGGGTCAACGACCCTCAGTCGTCCAAGATCCTGAACGACCCGTCACCACGGCGCGGAGCAAGCTGGTGGGACATCCTCAGCATCCGGGCGAATCAGACCGCGGAGGGCCTGTTCCTCGAGTTCGAGAACCGAACCAACGGGAAGCGCAAGAACAGGGTGATCCTCGCCGTCGACGACACGGACAAGGTGTCCCGGGGGCGACTCGACAGCGACTTCGGGTGGGTCAGCCTCGACGGGGAGAACCTCGAACGGGTGTGTGGCGAGCTCGAGTGGAACCTGCGCTGGGCGCTGGGCTCCAGCCCCGACTCCCGCACCACGAAGGCCGACCTGGACGCCCGCCTGCAGCAGATACTGTCGATGCGTACTGGAGAACGCAGCGCGGAAGGACGAGGCGAATAGAGATCACACCGTGGGTGCAGACCACGAGGGCTGGCCCGCAATGTGGACCAGCCCTCGCTCAGTTGTTCGCTGCGCACAGAAGTCCACTGATCAGTATGGAACGGTCTTCGCTCCACTGGACTTTGTCATCGTCTGGCCAGGGTTGCTGTAACTCACACCAAAGCCACCCCACCCCAGTGAGACGCTCAAGACGCTACCCCCGGAGTTCCCCTCGTAGACAAACTCGCCCTGGATGCTCGACTTGTCCACAGATGAGCAGCTGCTCCGGTTGTAGACAGCGGCGACGGACCCGTTGTCGGCCTGGCTCATGAAGTTCGTGACGTAGTCACCGATGTTCCAGGCTGGACCTGAGGTCCCGGTGCCACCGCTGCGAAGCGAGGCTAATCCGGTGCTCGTGCCGTTGTGCCGATACGTACTGGCCGTATAGCCGCTCCAGGTACCGCAGGTCTTGTTGACCAGGAGCGCGGCGATGTCGACCGGTGGGCCCTGACCAATGAAGTTGTCGCGGTAGTTCCAGGCTCCCGCGATCGAGACAGTTGAGTCCAGCGGTCCGCTGGTCACGACAGCCACCGCCACGGTGTACGCGTCCGATGGCCACGCGAACGGCGTGATGCCACCAGGCTGCTGGCCGCGCATCTCATCGAACGCGCTTGTTGCCTCTTCGGCGGTAGTCAGAGTGCCGTCGTCCCCTGAGATCGTCATCGATCCACCCAGACTCTGGACGAGTGCCTCGGCTCCAACCCAGTCACCCGGGTGGTCACGCACGTACTCGGCGAAGGCGACGTCGAGCTCGGTGTCGCCTTGGATCGGGACCTTCTCTGCGCTGACTGCTGGCACGGCAGTCGCGAACAGGACGGCCGCTGTTGCGGCTACGCCAATGATGCGATGCTTCACGTCAATCCCCCTTCTGCTATCTGATATGTCATCATCCCCTGACTCGCTGTGACTGCACGAATCGTAAACTGTGACCCTACAGTCCGCTTGCCGAGGGCGCCACCCTCCGGAAGGATTTCTGACGTGAACCAGACACACATCGTCATCACTGTTGACGCCGAGAGGATTCGATGGATCGAGACGCTCTCGGGTAGGAAGATCCGGGTCCGAAGCGCCAAACTCGTGTGCATCTCCTACGGGGACGAGGCCGAGGGCCAGGTTGGCTATGAAGTGGTCACTGCCGGCGGCGGACTCTGCTACGTCCCGCTGCGCGGGATCGTGCGCATCGACGTGCAACGATAGGCCCGCCACCTCGCTCACACCACCAGAACTACGCAGCGACCGCCGGAGATTTGTGCTGCGACGCACGCGGTGCATCCACTCGGTGCCTCATCTCGGTCACTAGGGTCACGCACACGACCGCCGGTGGCACTCATCGGCACGTTTCCCCAGCAGCGATCTTCAGCCCATCGCTCGAGCAACGCGCTCAACCGTCGTGGTCCGCACATCACTCGGGTGTGAGCCCTCACCGGAACCGTCACCCCTCCGGCACCCCGACCGGCGGCCAGTTCGCCACGACCACCCGAAGCGAAGCGCCGGTCGCACTGAACCCCGGCCCGGGTTCGTACAGCCGGTCCGGCGACCAACCGCACACAACCACCTGGCAGTGGCCCACCCGGGTGCACAGGTTCGACGCGTTGACCGCGTACGACGACGACGCGGGCACCTACACGATCGGCGACGACCTGCACCTGACCGGTGGGAGCTCCCGCTGGATGGACCACGCGCGCGAACCACTGGCCGGCCTCCACCGCGCCGGGCTCACAGGCCCGGCGACCGTGTTCGTCAACCCGATCCACACGGAGTGCTGGAACGTGGATGCGACGACCGGGGCGGGCACCCGGTGGTCCTTCGACATCGATCACCCCGACGACCGGCTGATCATCACTGTCAGGCTCCCCGGAGGGTCGGAACGAACGGTCGTGTTCGAAGGCGGCACCGTCAACCAGCCGGTCTTGGACGACACCGTCGAGCGCGCCGTCCGGGAAGCCGCGTTCGCCGCCCAGTGGCGGCACGCGGTCACCGAGCAGCACGGTGGTCGGAGCACGATGCACGGGCGCGCCTTCGTCCCGCACCGGCACCTCGCGGACCCGCGGGCCTTGACGCTCGTGCTGACACCACCGGGCCCGGCAGAGCACGAGGTGGTCGTGCGCGACGGGGTCGTCGTCGAGCACGTCGTCCGCCATCCGACGAAGGGCACCCAGCGGCACACCGGTGCCGAAGGGTTGCCGGGGTTGGCGACCCAGCTCGGGATCCACGGCGGTCAGCGTGCTGGGGCACCGGAGCTGGTCCACCGCATTCTGTTGTCCGCAGCCGACGTGGACGACCACCCCGACCTGGTCTGGCTGCGGGAGTACCGCTCCAGTCGACCCGCTCACTGACATTCGCAGCAGCAACGTCGCCGCCCCGCACATCACCCACGTATGAGCGCACCCACCCAGAACCGTCAGCCGGCCGGCGTCCCCGTCGGCGGCCAGTTCGCGACCACCGCCCGCGTCGAACCCGACATCGGGTTGGCTCCCAATGGGCTGTCGGTGCCTGGGGACCTGTCCCCCGTGGCGCAGCAGATCGTCGACATGGTGGCCCCGATGGGCCTGCGTGGTGTCGTCACCGAGGACGACTCCCATCACGACGGGTGGGGGTACGTCACCGTCACGAACGACGCGCAGGACACCCTCCGGATCGGCATGCACGTCCGGACGGGCGACCACGGGCGCCAGGACGTGACGGCGTTCACCATCCGTGTCGAGAGCGACGCGGACCAGCCCGACCATGCGGGCGCCGAGAGCGACATGTACGGGCTGATCACCACGGGTGAGGCGCAGTCCGCACTCCGCTCGGCAGTGCTCACCTCCGTGATCAAGGAGCACGCATACGAGCAGTTCACCGAAGAGCACGGGCTCAGGATCGAGTCCATCGGTGTCTGGCCTGGACGCCGCAGCATGTGGCGGGACGACGACGCAGAGAGCGACTGGCCGATCGCTGCCGGTGCACGGTTCACGGTCGACGCGGACGAGGTCACAGTCACCACCCACAGCGACAGCGACGAGCTCACCTTGGATGTCGTCACGCTCAAGCAGGAACTCACGTCCCAGACCCGGTACCTGCGCGAGCTCGTCGCAGGTGACCTCAACGCCCGTCTCGGCATCGACACGTCCACGGCCGACGGATCAGCCGCTGCCGCCCTGCGCGGCACCCTGACCGACCTGCACCAACGGGCGCTGGTCTCACCGCTGTACCAGCGACTGTTCGGCTGACCCCAGCACGCGGTGGGCGCGGTCCGGATCCCCGCACATCACCCCGGCATGACCACCACGACCGCACGGACGCCCGCGGGAACACCCGCCGGCGGGCAGTTCACCGCGACCGCGCGAACCGAACCGGACGTGAACCTGTCCCCCGTGACTACCGACACCCCACCAGTGCACCCGCGGGACGACCGCCCGGAGCCGCTACGCACCCCGGCAGCCGAAGCACGGTTCGACGCGATCTGGACCGGTGAGGTCACCGGCTTCAGCCGAACCCAGGTCGAGGAGCGCCTCGCCGAACACACCCAGACCCTGAAGGACCTGAACGACCGGAAGATCCCACCGCGTGCAGTCATCGGAACCGGGTACCGCAAGGGCCGTTCCCGGGCCATCGCCGTGCAGTGGCTCACCGACCAGATTGAGGCCTCCCAGGCGGCACTCGAGACCGATGGGCGTAGCGACAAGGTCAACCAGTCCAACGTCCGGGGCTACCTGCGCCACTCCGGCCAGCTCCAGGAGGCACCGTGACCACCACGACCCGCACCCGCCAACCCAAGGGCGTGCCGACCGGTGGTCAGTTCGCCACGACCGCCCGCACCGAGCCACAGCTGGAGGACCTGCGCACCGAGCGTCGCGATGCCGCATTCGTCCCGTACGGCGGCGAGCACGCCGGGTACACCGCGACGAAGGGCGTCACTGAAGGTCAGGTGGAGGACTTCACGAACAACGCCTGCGGGGTCCTCGCCGCCGAGATGAGCCGCCGCACCGGTTGGCCCGTCGTCGTCGTCGGCGCCGACCCCGACTACAGCAACAAGGTCGGCTGGGTGCACGCAGGGGTCCGACGGCCCGACGGCCGCATCATCGACGTCGCAGGATCCTGGGACGAAGCGAACTGGGTCGACCAGTACGCCGAGCTCGTCGACGCCTACGGCCAGGACGAGCACGACGACTGGGACGGCGACTGCGTGTGGGCGTTCGACGCGGAGAAGTTCGGTGAGACGAACGACGGACTCGCCACCAGCGCCGCGCACGGTGACCACACCGCCTCAGCGCAAGAGGTCGCCGCCATCCTCGTCGCCCAGTTCGTCGACCCCGCCTGACGAACCCGGGCGTCCCCGCACATCACCTTGGCATGAGCGCCACGACCCGCACCCGCCAGCCCAAGGGCGTCCCCGTAGGTGGACAGTTCGCCACCGAAGCCCGGTCCGAGGCCACCGGCGTGGCACTGGCGCCCCCAGCCGCCGAGACGGTGTTCACGAAGCGGTACGACACGCTCGACGAGAAGGTCCAGGCGTTCCACGACGAGCTCGAGCAGCAGGTGTCAGCTCTTGCCGATGACGAGAACTGGCAGCACTACCTCAACACGATGTCGAGGTTCCACCACTACTCGATGTACAACCAGCTCCTCATCTACCTGCAGCGCCCCGACGCGACCCGGGTCGCCGGGTACCGCAAGTGGGAAGAGCTCGACCGGCACGTGATGAAGGGCCAGAAGGGCATCAGCATCTTCGCCCCCAAGATGGTCCGGATCCCCGTCGAAGACGCCGACGGAAAGCCGGTCAAGGGGCCAGACGGTAAGCCGCTGAAGCGCAAGCGGGTCGTCGGGTTCACCACCGCCACCGTGTTCGACGTGTCCCAGACCGACGGTGAGCCTCTGCCCGAGATCGACGACGAGCTGTCCGAGACCCCACCGGACGGGTTCACCGACGACCTGGAAGCGGCGATCACCGAGGCCGGGTTCACCGTCTCGTACGAGCCGACCGGCTCGGCCGCCGACGGGTACACCAGCCGCCAGGGGAAGCGGGTCGTCGTCGACCCGGCCCTGTCGCCGGGCAGGCGCGCGGAGGTGCTCGCCCACGAGCTCGGGCACATCAAGGCCGGCCACCTGGACGAGCTGGACGACTACCACACCGGGCACGGAGGCCAGCGCGGCCGGATGGAGCTGGAGGCGGAGGCCGTGGCGTACGCGGTGTGCCGCGCCAACGGCATGTCCACGGAGGTAGGGAAGGTCGCGTCCCAGTACGTCGACGGGTGGACACGCAAGGACCCGGAACTGATCAAGGAGTCCGCGACCAAGGTATCGACCACCGTCAAGGGGATCCTGTCGGCGGGCACGTGGCGGAACATGGCCGAGGCCGGGACATGAGCACAGCGGGGTTCACCATGTTCGACGTGTTCGAGGAGATCGACGACCTCGTGTACACGTTCCCCGACGACGACGCGCTCGAGGCGTGGTCGCTTCACGGAGACGAGACCTTCACCGGTGTCCGACCCGCTCAAGCGGACGACCGAATCGATCCGGCCGAGCTGCAGGCCATGTTCGACCAGGTGGGCCTGACCCCGTCGCTCAACCCGCGAGCACCCGCGATCGAGCAGTGACCGAGACCCCGCACATCACCAGGGCATGAGCATCCAGACGCGCCAACCCGCCGGTGTCCCAGTCGGTGGCCAGTTCGCCGCGACCGTCCGACCCGAGAACGGGACCGCCTTGCACCCCTCCGCGGTCCCTGACCGGCACCGTGGCACCTGCAGCGTCTGCAACGGGCCCTCCGGGGTGATCGACGACCAGGTGGAGCACCTCGACGACGACGGTATCCCCTTCCCCGTCGACCAGTCTGGTCACCACCCCGACGTCGACCCGACCACGTACACCGGCCTTGACGTCGAGACCGTCGCGCAGGCGTCCGGCTGGGGGTCGACCGCGTGGGAGAACTTCGAGGACGCCCGCGTCGAGCGCGACCTCGCGGACGCCCGACTCGCAGGGCAGCAGGAGGGTCCGCTGATCCACTCGGCAGGCGCCGGGACGGTCACCTGCTACGTGGGTGAAGACGACCAGGTCCCCGTGTTCCAGATCGACACCAGCGAGGGCGGCGGGCGGGTCCGGATCAACCTCAATGACGCACCCGTCTACGACGGTGACCCGGACGTCGACGACAGCGCCTACGAGCGTGCTTCTGCGATCCGAGGGAACGGGATCGACCTCACCGGAACAGCGGACGAAGTGTGGTCCCGTGCGCAGAAGGCGATCTGGGACGCGGAGGTCGTGTACGAGCTCGCCGGCGCAAAGGCCGCCGCGCAGGCCGTCCTCCGGGCCCACCCCACTGCCGCCGTCCTGGAGCTGACCGAGGACTACGACGACGACGGCTCCACCCACTGGAGTGCTGGCCGGGTCCTGGACGCCACGGGCGCGTACATCGGCGACTTCGAGGACGGCGCCGAGGACTACTGGTCCGCGGTCAGTGACCTGCCGACGACCCCCAAGCGACCGGTGCACCCCGACCCGTCCAGTACCGGTGTCGTCGACGTCGACCCGAGGTACTCGTTCATGACCTGGACCGGTGATCGCCGGCGCGGCTACTCCGGCACCGTCGACCTGAAGGCCGCCGCCGCCATCGACCTCACCACCATCCTGGACGCCCGGTGACCGCCGGTCAGCCCCGGCAGCCGGTGGGTACCCCGGCCGGTGGACAGTTCGCCACAGCGGCGCGCACCGAACCGGACGTGACCGTCGCACCACCACCATCGGCCACCGGAGGGTCCGGGATCGCCCCGGGCGAGGTCGCGGAGCTCCTGTGGGAGCAGCTGCGCAAAGAACGGCCGATCATCTTCCTCAACCGAGTCGACCTGCCGCGCGGGCAGCCGTTGTGGGACGACTGGGACCTGCACGTGACCGCCGCCGCTCTCGACGTCGACGACCAGATGCGACCGGTCTTGCACCTGGAGCTGCCCCGCCAGTACAAGACCCGGGGGCGGGCCACCGCCGACGGGTTGGTGCTGGACGGGGAGACCGACAGGCTCAACCCCGATGACGTACAGGCGCTCGACGCGTGGCTGACGCCGCACATGGTGCGGGTTGCCGCGGCAGCCGACGTGATCCACCGCAAGGGGTACCTCGACCGGGCGGAGCTCGAGCGGGTCACCGGTTCCCCGCACATCTACCAGGCGTGACCACGAGCCCGCGTCACCGAGCCCTGATGGAGGAGGCCCGATGAGCGACCAGCCACGCCACCCAGCAGGGATCCCGACCGGCGGTCAGTTCACCCCCGCTGCCCGCGCTGAAGGCACCGTCGCCCTCGCGTCCCCGACGATCGACGCCCTCCATCTCACCCCAGGGGACTCGTACCTGCTGACGCCGGCCGAGTCGGGCTCCGACATCCTCGACAGCGTCGAGATCGTCCGCCAGGACGACGGCACATACCGGGTCGACGGTGCACTGGGGCTCGACTTCCTCGACGCCTACCGGGAGATCCACTCCCTCGACGAGACGGTCGACCTCACGTTCGGAACCGCGGCCCGCGACGAAGCAGACGAGTGGCTCAACGACCACGGGTCGGTCCTCGAAGCGTTCGTGACCGAACGGTACGACGCCGACCTGGACGCCGGGTGCGACGACTGGGAGCACCAGCGCCTCACCTTCAGCGTCGCCCTGGACCCCGAGACTGACACCGTCGAGACCGCGGCCGCGAAGCTGGAGGACCAGTCGCGGGCCGTGCAGGCGTACAACGAGTCGGACCGTGGCACGTTCGGAACCCCCTACCTGTGGGGTGAGGCACGCCGCTTCATGGACGTGTGGGAGGCGCAGGTGCAGGACGCGCAGCGCGGCTACGCCACGGACGTGATGGAGGACACGGGTGTGCGGCACGAGCTCGCGGCGAACCACACGGCCGGACTGCACGCGGGCGACTTGGAAGCCGCCGCTCCGGCCGTTCGACGGTTCATCCGTGAGCAGTACGACACCATCGCCCATGCGCGCCGCGTCCACCAGGACCGCCACGGAACCGATTACAGCGCGGAGAGCCTCGGGCGGGACATCTCCCTGGCGCTGAACAACCCGCCCGGCACACCGCACAGACGGCTGGCGTTCGCCGCGCTCCCCCACGAGCTCCGGGACCGACTGCAGGACCTCGCCCGACGCTACCCCGCAGGGTGACAACTCAGAACGCCTCGTCGATGTCCAACGGGTCCTGCCAGCCCGGCGGGCGAACCACCCTCAGCTGAGTGACCCGTGCGGTGCGCCTGGGCCGACCGGCCAACGTGATCGACGACGGCGAGAGCACGGCCGTCCCGTCTCCACTGACCTGCAGCACCTTCCAGACGTCGCGGGTGGACTCCACACGCACGTAGTCACCGCTGGTGACCTGTTCCGTCCGGGGTGCCATCCCGGCAGGGTACGCGTACCGCAACCGGGTGACGATCCGAGCCGAGTGGGGTCAGCGCGGCGACACGGTTCCACGAGCGGCGACGACGTCGGCGTACTTCTGACCCACCGCGGTGTCCACACCTGGTGGGAAGTACCGGCGCCGACGACGCACCAACGCCCGCACCTTCCACCTGGGCAGGATCTTCGCGCCCTTGGACGTGTTGTGCGACGCGCAGGACGCGACACCGTTCTCGAGGGTGGTCGCCCCACCCCGTGACCACGGGTACAGGTGATCGGCGTGCTCGGCAGGCCTGCGACAGCGCGACCACCAGAACATGCCCGTGTACTCGCACTGCCCGCCGGCGCGAGCGAACATTTCCTGCCGCTGATCGCTGGTGTACATCCGTTGCGGGTCCTGGACCGAACCCGCCTTGGCGCGCACCGCGCGGACCACCCCGACGAGCACCAGTGCGGCGATCACCGAGACGATCACCTGTGGGTGTCCGCTAACCCACCCCACAGCCCACGAGCCGACCGCCGTGAGCGTGTCCGCCCAATCCAGCACCTGCCCACCTGCCGGGCTCGCTGGGGTCGACGCGGCACCGACCGTTCCCGACTGGCCAGCGTTCAGGCGGAACGTGACCACCCATGCGACGGCGGCGAGCAGGACGACCGCTCCGGCTGTCCGCGGCTTCACGGCAACACAGCGTCGTCGGCACGACGGGCCAGGGTGCCTGCTTCCGGTGTCGTGGTCATCGCCACCCTTCCGTCGGTGCCGATACGCCGAAGCGGTGACCCGCCGTGCAAGGTGGGCCACCGCTTCGGGTTGGGGCGGTCAGAACTCGTCGTCGCCTGAGTCGTCGGCCGCGGGTGCGGACTCCTTCGCGGCCGGTGCGGACTTCTGCCCGCCACCGTTGCCACCGCCGTTGCTGCCACCCGAGCGCTCGGCACGGGTCACCTTGGCCGTCGCGTACCGCATCGAAGGGCCGATCTCGTCGACCTGCAGCTCGACCACCGTGCGCTTCTCGCCCTCGCTGGTCTCGTAGTTGCGCTGCACGAGGTTGCCCTGGGCGACGACCCGGAGCCCCTTGGTCAGCGACTCGGCGACGTTCTCCGCCGCGTCACGCCAGATCGAGCAGCGCATGAACAGCGTCTCGCCGTCCTTCCACTCGTTCGCCTGACGGTCGAACGACCGCGGGGTCGAAGCGATCGTGAAGTTCGCGACCGCCGCACCCGAGGCGGTGAAGCGGAGCTCCGGGTCGCCGGTGAGGTTCCCGACGACCGTGACCTGCGTGTCTCCAGCCATGACTGGCCTGCCTTCCTGTTCGTCCCGCTCGATGCGGGCCCTACCTGTGGACCTGAACCCGGTCCGGGGGTGGAGACCCTTGTTTGGGTCTGTGCTCTATCTGTGCAACCTGGCGTCGAAAGGCTGACAACTTCGGCTCAGGCGGCCGCGACCCGCTCAGTACGCACCTGCGACCACCCCAACTCGCCGGCCGGTGCGACGTCGACGGGGACGTCGTGGTTGCCGACCACCACCAGCAGACCCTTGCCCGGGGAGGTGGTGAGCAGCCAGGTGCCCCCGTCAGCACCGTGGAACCCAGCCGGCAGGTCGTGCACACCCACGCCCGACGCCAGGGCCGGGTCCGTGCGGGCAAGCGACCCCCGTGCCAGGCGGACGACGTCGATCACCGGCCGGTCCGGGTGCAGCTCGAGCACGTCAGCGTCCAGCGCACCGGTGTCCGGCACCTGGGAGTCCGCATCCTGCTCCGCGGGTCCCTCATCGGGACGCTCATCGGGTTCCACCTCGCACTGCCCATCCGTGGAGGCCTCGGCGGACCGGTCCTTCGTGGCGGGCTGCACGGTCTGCTGCGTGGTCGTGTCCGGCAGGACCAGCGGCACCGCTTCTGGCTGGGCCAGGTGCACCGGGTCGTCGACCGGGACGACCAGGACCTTCTTGACGGTGAGCTCGCGGCGCTCGAACGAGTCGGTGACGGTCTCCCCGTCCTCGTCGATGCGCTCGGTCTCCACCAGCCGCACCCGGACCTGCGCCTGCACTGCTACTACGTCCCCGACGGTCGGGGCGTGTTCGATGCGGCGCCGGTCGTCGTCCCACATCACACCGTCGACCGATCCGCGTGACCCCTCGACGGTCATCGTGACCATCTGACCCCCGCGGTACGACTTCTGCGCCCACGAGGACAGCACACCGAGCAGCATGACCCGCTCACCGTCACCGCACCGCTCCAATGCCGTGACGGACCGTGGCTTGTTCCCGAAGACGGCGAACCCGGCGATCTGGTCCTTCACCGCGACCAGCGGGTGAGCCCCGGCGATCAGGCCGAGCCGGCTGCGCTGACGCGCCGACCGCTCCAGTACCCCCCACTCGGCGTCCAGCGGGGCAACGGCCGGGTGCGACCGAGCGACGCGGGCGACCATCTTCAGCCCAAGCCGCGGCCCGAACTCGTCGAACGCCCCAGCTTCCACCAGCGCTTCGATGGTGTTGACCGGCAGCGCACCCCACTCCCCCTTGTCGCGGGGGGTCTTCACGCGTGTGGCGACGTCGCCGAGACCGGTGAAGTCCCCGTGCTTGTCCCGCTCGGCGACGATGTGGGTCGCATTCTTCCCCACCCCCTTCACCTCCGAGAGGCCAAGACGCACCGCGTCCCCGTCCGGTTGGGTGCCCACCGCGGACCGGTTGATGTCCGGTGGGAGGATCTCCACGCCCTCGACCTGCAGGGAACGGATCGCCGCGTGACGCTTCTCGTCACCGTCGGTGCACGCCAGCAGAGCCGCCCCGTACTGGGTGGGCCAGTTCGCCTTCAGGTAGGCCGTCTGGTACGCCACAAAGCCGTACGCGCACGCGTGCGACGCGTTGAACAGGTACGCCGCCGACCCCTCGAACGCGGTCCACAACCGGTCCAGACTGGCTTCGGCGAACCGCACACCGGAGGTGCCTCGACCGGCCAGGGCACCGTCGAACATGGCCGTCTTCACCTCGGCCATCTTCCGGGCGTCCTTCTTCGAGAACGCCTTCTGAAGTTTGTTCCTGTCCGCCGGTTCCAGGCCACCGACGACCTGGGACAGCTGCATGAGCTGCTCCTGGTACACGATCGTGCCGTACGTGACGTCCAGCACCGACGCGATCGCAGCCTGCTCGGCCGGGTCGGTGGTCAGATAGTCGTAGTCGACCGCCTCACGGCCGTTCTTCCGCGCCGCGTAGTGCTCCGGCATCCCAGCGGCCATCGGCCCGGGCCGGTACAGGGCCACCAACGCCGTCAGGTCCGCCAGCGAACCAGGAGCGACGGCCTCCGCGAGACGAGTCATCCCGGCGGACTCCAGCTGGAACACGCCCGCGGTCCGGCCATCGGAGATCAGCTCCCACGTCGCCTGGTCCCGAGAGTCACCGCACCCGGGGACCAGGGTGTCCGGGTCGATGAGCTCACCGGTGTCAGCGTGGATGAAGTCCACCGCGGCGGAGATCACGTCGAGGTTCCGCAGGCCGAGGACGTCCATCTTCAGCAAGCCGTACGCGTCGACGTCCTTGCCGTCCCACACGGTCACCAACAGGTCGTCGTCCCCTGCGCCCTTGGCCCTGTCACGGCGCAGGGGCACCAGTGGTGCCATCGGTTCGTCGGCGATCAGGGTGCCGCAGGCGTGGATCCCCTCAGCCTTCGTCACACCCTCGAACGCCCGCGCCAACCGCAGCACCCGGTCACCGTCGTCACCGGCACCAGCGACCGCGGTGCGGAACGCCTCACCCGCGCGGTCCGACGTGTCGTCGAGGGTCGTGAACGGGACGGGCTTGCCGGTTCCGGCCCCGATGGGCACCAGCTTCGAGAGCCGTTCCGCCAGTGGGGTCAGGTCCAGGACCCGGGCAGCATCCTTCAGCGCTGCGCGGGACAGGGCGGCACCGAACGTGCCGATGCGCGCCACCCGGTCACGACCGAAGCGCCGTTCGATGTACCGCAGCACCTCAGGTCGTCGACCCTGCTCGAAGTCGACGTCGATGTCGGGCATCCCGGTGCGCTGCGGGTTCAGGAACCGTTCGAACAGCAGATTGTTCGCCAACGGGTCGACCCCGACGATGCCCAGGCAGTACGACAGGCACGCCCCGGCAGCCGACCCACGGCCAGGGCCCACACGGATCGGCTTCTTGCCGCCCGGCACGCCCCGTGGGTGCTCGGCGGTGGGCAGGCCACGGTCGGAGCGGGCCCACTCGATGATGTCGTGCACGATCAGGAAGTAGTCGGCCAAGCCGGCGGCGTCCACGACCCCGAACTCGAACTTCAGGCGGGTGTTCACCTCCGCCGGAAGCACCGGCTTGTCCGCCGCTGCGGACCGCTCATCATCGGTGCCGTAACGTTCGAACGCGCCCTGACGAACCAGGTGCCGAAGGTACGTCGCCGCATCGTCGAACCCGTCCGGGACGGGGTACTGGGGCAGTCGCATGTGCGGTTCGGGCAGGACGTCGTCAGCCACCCGGTCAGCGATCTCGACGGTCATGTCGCAGGCGTCCTGCCACCACTGGGCCCCGCCCTGCAGGGCGCGCATCTCATCTTCGGTGCGCAGGTGGTGCCCGCTGCCGTGGAACCGGAACCGCTTCTCGTCCGTCAGCTTCGCGGCGGTGCCGACAGCCAGCCACGCTTCGTGCGCGTCGCCCTGGTCGGGGTGGATGTAGTGGGCGTCGTTCGTGGCGACCAGCGCCACCCCGGCCTCGGCGGCGACAGAACGCAGGTCGTCGATGATCCGCATCTGGGCGTCGATGCCGTGGTCCATGACCTCCACGTACACGTTGTCGCGCCCGACGCACTCGATCAGCCGGTTGAGGTTCGCGACCGCGGTGGCCCGGTCCCCGCGGGACAGAGGGCCGGCGACGGGACCGCCGAGGCAGCCGGTCAGGACGATCAGACCGTCGCTGTGCTCGGCGAGGAGGTCGTAGTCGATCCGCGGCTTGTACCAGTACGACTCGTGCGACTCGTTGACCATCTGCACGAGGTTGCGCCACCCGGTGCGGTTCGTGGCGAGCACGGTCAGGTGCTCGTACTTCTTCGACTTGGTCTTCCCGTCGTCACTCTCGGGGTCGGCGTCGTCGTCCTCGACGTCCAGTGCGTTGCGTTCGTGACGCGACCCGAACGCCAGGTACGCCTCGATCGCGGGGATCGCCTTGACCCCGACGGCCTTGGCGTGTTGGGCGAGCTTCCACACCCCGCCGAGGGTCCCGTGGTCACTGACCGCCAGGGCGGGGTTGCTGTCCGCTGCGGCGTGCTCGACGAGGTCCTTGACCTTCGCGAGACTGTCGATGGGCGAGTATTCGCTGTGCACGTGGAGGTGGACGAAGGCCATCAGCGGTTCACCCCCGAGGCACACCTGGTGCTGGGGTCGGCGGGGTGCTGGGATGACTGGGTCACGCTCTACCTGTGCAAGTTGGGCGGGTTCGGCTGTCAGCCGACTTCGTCGGGGGCGACTGGTCCAGGGTCGGGGGTGTAGTCGGCCGGCCACGCGGTGCGTTCGTCCCACTGGGCGCCGACCAGGTTCGTGTCGTCGTCGAACCGGGCACCGGTCAGGTCCGCGCCGCGCAGATTCACCCCGGGCATGTGGGTACCGCGGAACGACGCGCAGCGCAGGTCGCAGTTCGCGAGGTTCGCCCCGGGCAGGTCGGCCCCGTCGAACGTCGCACCCCACAGGTCCGACGTGGCTAGGTCCGCCCCGGGCAGCTCCAGTCCGGACAGGTCCGCCAGCGCCAGCGACGACCCGCAGAGCGAACCCCGGTTGGAGTTCCGGGCGACAACCCAGTCGCGTACTGCGTCGGAGGAGACCGGTTCGTCCGGGGTTCCGAGGCTGAAACCGGGCTCGGTCCGATGCTTGCCGTCGAACCTTCCGTCGCCGGTGCGGGGCTGATCCATGGTGCGTGAGCTCATGCCTCGTGGATGTGCGGGGAAGACGCTGGTGCCGTCACGCGGCCGCCAGCCCCGGTGCACGGGTGCGCCGGTACACGTCCAACCACGCCTCCATCGGTGCCAGGAAGTACGGTTCAGCACCGCGCCCGTGGATGTAGGCGACACGTTCGGTGCGCCCGGGGTGCCCCACCGCGGCGCGGCGCGCCCGAGGGTTGGGGACGGGGCCCACGTCGTCACGCACCCAGGCCACCGCGGACCCGACCGCAGACCCGAAGTCACGCACATGCACGTCCGGGTCGGGCCACACCGTGGTCGTGGCCAGCCACCGCACGCTCGGGGTCCTGGCACCCGGGTACTTGACCATCCCCAGGTGGTGCGGGTGACGGGCGTTGGCTGCCTGGGCGGCGGCGTCGCACGCGGCACTACGCAGCCCGGCAGCCAGTTTCGCCAGCGAGTAGAACCGGACCTGGACCGCAGTGTCCGGGAACACCCGCAGGTCCCCGACGTCGTCCCTGCGTCCGGCCCCGAGCATCCTCATCGGGTCGGCGACCACCAGGTCCGGTACCGACGCGACGAGGTACTGGACAGCCTCCAGCTCAGCCTTGTCGCCCTTGCGTTTCGACGGGTGTGCCATACCCACCCTGTGCAAGCAACCCGTGAAAGGCTGCCAACCTCCGGGGTTTCTGCGCATGGTCCGTGGTGAAGACGGCACGGGAGCGCGTGCCGAACCGCGACGAAAGGCCAACCCATGGACGAGCTGCGACGCCGGGAGTTCATCCTCGAACCCGGAGAGTCCCTGATCCTCGCCCGGTCCAACCTCGAGACCGCACTGCGGTTCGGCCTGTGGGGCCGGTTCACGGGCCTGCCCACCGGGGCGGTCGTGTCCAACCCCATCGTCGCCACACCCCTGACCGCCTACCCCGACCAGGGGCACCCCGCCCAGGTGTGGCCGGGAGTCAACCCGGCATGCTTGTGGCACCCGCTGATGTGGCTCCCGCCCCGGCTCGCCGGCCGGTACCAGATCGTCGACCAGGACGGTGACCAGACCCTCGAAGACGACGACACGTGGGCGGTACGGGTGTGCCTGGAGCTGTCGGCCTCCGGGATGTACGACGTGGAGTCCGGCACCTGGCTGGACGTCCTGGCACGTCACGGGCTTGACGTCGACGACCCGGCGAACCTCGACCGGATCCGCACCTGGCAGGCCGGTGCGTCCGACCCGATCCTGGACAGGATCGACCTTTCCAGTGACATCGACGTCGACGACACCCACTGGGCGCTGGAGACCGCGGCCGCCCTCATGGACGACCTGCGGCCCGCGTCGTGGGCGTTGCTCGCGAACGATCTGCTCGTCACGATCGACGAGATCGCCGACCCCGACAACCCCGTCGCCCAGACCGACCCCAGCTCCGGGCACCGGGCCGCCGGGACGATGATCACCCTCGGCAAGACGCTCCTCGCCGACGCCGCCGCCGGGCTCGGTGAAGCGTTCTGGGTCGAGCAGGAGACCTCACTCGGACGGATCCGCCCCGACGACTTCGACGCCGTCCTCGACGGGCCCGTCGCGGCGATCAGCAGCGCCCTGTACACGGTCCGCGACACGCACTGGCCGCACCTGGACGCCCTCGAGGACGCCGGCCGCACACCCGAACCAGCAGACGCCTGAACCGGCGACCGATGGTCACGTTCGACCAGGCCCGCCACGCAGTCAGCGCCCTCGAACACGACACCTGGCCCGGGCCCGGCACATACATGGTCGCCGACTGGGGCCGGCAGGACGCCACCCACTTCCAGGTCATCACCGGTGCCCGGGAAGACCTCGTCGACCACGACCCCGCCTACCGAACCACCCGCACTCCCGTGTGGTTCGTCGACAAGGCCACCGGTGCGGTCGACTGGGCCGAGTACCTACCCGGAGGACTCACCGCGGCGAAAGTCGACGCCATGACCCCGGTCGGCCCCGGCCCGACGACACGACTACGGGTCGCCTGACAGCAGCCGGCAGAGGCAAGTGGTCGGTCCCCGCACATCCACTGGGCATGAGCGACTTCCAGCCCCGTCAGCCCAAGGGCGTGCCCTCCGGCGGGCAGTTCAGCACCACCAACCGCGCCGAGACGGGGACCACCCTGACCGGGTCGACCACCACCGGTACCCCCGACCAAACATGCACGGTCAGTGAGCTGGCTGACCGTCTCGAGCGGTACCTGGACGACTTCCCCCACGTCCCCGACGTCGACGACGTCCTCACCGAGCTCGTCCCCCACGTCCCGAACAACGTTGCCGACGACCTGTGGCACGACGCGATCAACGCCCACATGGCCGGGGACGAAGCCCGCCGCACCGGACTGCTCACCCAGATGGTCGACTGGGAGGCCCGCGAGACCCGCTGGCAGAACAACCCCACCTTCACGTCGCCCACCGCCCAGGTCACCGAGACCGGGACGAACGGGCCCGTCGTGTACACCACCGCCGTAGGGTCGAAGTACACCGGCTTCCGGGACGTGGCCCAGGTCGCCAAGGACGTCCGCGGTGACCTCAAGGCAGCCCAGGCCGCCGGGTACCTGCCCGACGACGTCAAGATGTCCGTGACGACGTCGAAGTACGCCGGCGGTCAGGCCCTACGCGTCGAGATCCGCGGCATGCCCGACCAGGACATCTACCGCCACGACCCGACATCGTGGGAGCCCGGGCGCCGCTACTCCGCCCCGTGCCGAGAGGTCATCGACCGGGTCGATGCGATCGCCGGCGCCTACGACCGGTCCACCACCGACGCGCATACCGACTACTTCAACGTCATGTACTGGTGCCACGTCGACGTCGAAGACGAAGCCGGCGCACGGTGGCGCGCCGAGCAGGCTGCGGCACGCCGCCCAGCACGGTGAACCAGGCACGGCGCCCCACCGGTATCCCTGCGGGTGGGCAGTTCAGCACCACACCACGCACGGAAGTGCCCACCGGGCTGGGCGCCCGCCCCGGTCACGCCGACCCGTCCCTCGCCCACCACATCCCTGCCGACGAGCTGCGTGCGCTTCTGCCTGAAGCGGTCCCGTCCCACCTTCCGGCTGCCCGCATCGAACTCGCCAGGCACATCACCGCCAGGGGTGACCGCGGCCGGCCGTTCACCTCATGGCGGGAGGCGTGGGACGACCTCACCGGTGCGGCACACCCCGGCGGTGGGGCGCTCACCCTGCGCAGCGTGACATGCCCGGCGTGCCGCGGGCGAGGGGTCACGACCCGGAACCTGTCGCGCAACCTTGCCCGGACCGGGCACCCCAACGTGTGCGGGCAGTGCGACGGGCGCAGGCGCACCGACGTGACCCTGGTGGCACGCAGCGCCCTGTGATGTCGCCAGTGGTCGCCCCGGT
This sequence comes from uncultured Actinotalea sp., assembly GCA_964416715.1. Lineage (GTDB taxonomy): Bacteria > Actinomycetota > Actinomycetes > Actinomycetales > Cellulomonadaceae > Actinotalea. The sequence continues at coordinate 27,826 of CAYQFJ010000003.1, forward strand.
ACGCTCAACCATGCGAACCCCCTCTGCCGGTGGCACGCACACCACCGGCCCGTACGAGCCACCGCCGCCCGGCACCGTCTTACGCCCCCCGCTGGTGCGTCCCGACAGCCGCGGGTACTGGGCGTGGGTGGACGGGCCCCGTCAGTGGGCAGGACTGGACCTGCCGCTGGTGCGTGACCCGATCTTCTGGGTGTGGGCGTTCTTCATGGCGGTGACCACGACCGTGACGCTCTGGACGCAGACCGACACCGACAAGGCCGTGTCCATCCTCGTCGTGTCGTGGGTGGTGACCACGCTCGTCTACTGGTTCGTCCCCGCCCTGACCCGACAGGTGTGGCGCACCCGCTCGCGTGCACGGGTCGCCGCGGTCGAGCACCACAGCGCGAGGCCCCGGTGAACGACCCGATCCGGGTCCCCCGGGTGGCTCGCGTGGGGGATCATCCTGGGGTTCGTCGGGTTCCTGGGGTGGGGCCTCGTCGCAGCCATGAACTCGTCCGGTGGGTCCGGACCGGTCCGCACCAGCAGCGACCAGGTCCGCATCGAGACCCACTGCTGGGGACTGGCCGAAGAGCAAGGCGTGCCCTGGTCGCAGCGGGGTGACTTCGTCGACGAGTGCTCACGCTGAGACGCATCCCGGCCACCGGTCGACCTCAGGACTCGTCCGCGCGGATCGCCTCTCGGGTCCGTGCCGACCTGGACCCGACACGGTTCGTCCGCCCCGTCCGGTGAACCCGTGCACGCTGATCCGCGTGCACCCCGGCAGCGCCCGACGACGCATGCGCTGCCCGCTGAGCAACCACCTCGGCGGGCAGCGCATGCCCCCGGTACTTCCTGCGCCCAGCCATCACGCCACCGCGACCAGAGCTGGGTAGCCCGTGTACGTCGGCCACGCCGGGACAGCCGGAACGACCAGCAGTGGGCGACCCCACTCCTCGGGTGTCCGGTCCCCCTTCGCGTTGTTGCACGCCCGGCACGCCGCCACCGTGTTCTCCCACGACAGGAGACCCCCACGGCAGGCCGGCAGGACGTGATCAACGGTGTCCGCCTTCGCCCGGCAGTACGCGCACCGGTACCCATCACGCCGCTTGACGCCCTCCTTGGAGAACGCCGGGGCGTGGCGCTGACGCCACCGCATCGCCACGTACCGCAGCAACCGCACCGACCTGGGCTTCTGCCACGGGCCGATCATCGCGCCCTCGATCGCCTCCTCGACGATCGCGACACCACGAGCGAGCATGGTGACGGCGTGCTTCACCGACACCCGGTGCAGCGGCTCGTAGCCTGCGTTCAGCACGACAACGGTCCCGGTCAGCATCACCATCACTCCCTTCTCTCACTCGTTCAGATGTGCGGCACTCGTCGGCCCCGGACAGCACAGTGAGAGATGAAGCCACACCGGCGCCCCGCCTGGCCGGCGTTCGGTGCTCGAGGTGCGCACGGGAGGAGTCGAACCTCCGGCCCCCGGTTCCGGAAACCGGTGCTCTATCCACTGAGCTACGCGCGCTTGGCGAACGCTCCCCCGCCAGGGTTCGAACCCAGGCCATCAGCTCCAAAGGCTGTTGTGCTACCGCTACACCACGGGGGATCAAGCAGCCGCGCTGAGCCCGTCGACGCGGCCGAAGAAGTGCTCGTCGGCGATCCGTGCCGCCACCTGCTCCACGGCCTCATCGCTCAGTCCCGCCCGGGTGCTGCGGCGAGCCAGGACGGCTAGCCGGTCGGCGGCCTCGTTCATCGGGTGACCGCTGTGACCACGCGCCCACTGCAGCCGCACGGTGATCCGATGCGCGGCTTCTCGGATCCGGGTCACGGCGCCATGGGCTTGCGAGGGCGTACTCACCGCGTGGGTGGACCGGCCGAGTGCGTGGTTCACGACGCGGATCGCGTCCTTGGAGTCGACCAGGACGGTGACGTCCGTCACCACCTTGGGCAAGTGCTCCAGTGCCACTGCGATCGCAGCGAGCTCGGCGACCAGGATCTGCGACGTGTCGACAGGTGCAAACCCGTAGCCTCCCCAGGAGTCCACCCATCCGGCGCCGGCACCGCGACGTCCACGCTGGACGGACCCATCGGTCGCGACCGAGATGCTCCTCGCCTCGGCCGCGGTCAGCAGCTCGACGCACACCTCACCTGCCATCGCGCACATCGCCTTCACGCGCTCCCCGGCGCCCGGGGAGACGAACGAGATGTCGCTGCACCTCATCAGGGTGGCCAGCCCGCCGATCGCCCCGGGCGGGCCATGGAACGCGACACCGATCTGGTGGCCGGCGGGAAGGTCGCTGCCGAGATCGACGAGCGTGGGATGGAGCCGTGCCAGCTCCGCGGAGATCCGCTTGAACCGGCGCCCGTCGTGCTCACCGGGGACCCCGTCGATCAGGCCCCAGTTCAGCAGCCGTGGCGGGGTGTCTGGGTCACGCCCGTCGACCAGTGCCCACGCGGTGGTGGGCCCTGCGACCAGGACGCTCAGTGCGACGTCGCGGAGCGTGACGGCCTGGACGGCGTGTGCGGACGCGCGCAGCCCTGCCCCCATGCGCCCAGCAAGGGCGACGGGGCTCGGCCAGCTCGAACGGGCGTCCATACCGGGTAGATGTGCGGCACGGTGTGGGTGCGAGCCGTCCTTGTCCCTGGAGCGGGGATCGAACCCGCGACCTCCCGGTTATGAGCCAGGCGCTCTTCCGACTGAGCTATCCAGGATCACCCCTCGCCGCTGCAAGGGGTGGTGTGGTGCTGGTACCCGCCCCGGGGTTCGAACCCGGGACCTCCCGCGTGTCGGGCGGGCGCTCTACCGCTGAGCTAGACGGGCGTGGACGCGTCGACCGGAATCGAACCGGCGTCTACCGCTTTGCAGGCGGCTGCCTCTGCCTCTCAGCCACGACGCGTGGGCCCCGGGCCGAGCCGGGGTTGGGGTGGCTGACGGGGATCGAACCCGCGACCTCCTGATCCACATTCAGGCGCTCTACCACTGAGCTACAGCCACCACGATGCAGATGTGCGGCAACCCGCACGACTACACGCCAGGGGCCGTCCGGACCCGCTCCCCTTGACCAACCACGGCCGGCGCGGAGTCGAACCGCAGGGGCTCACCTGCCCGAGTCGAACGGGCACTGGCGCTACGAGCCCACCCCGGGAGTCGAACCCGGGACCCCTCCATTACGAGTGGAGTGCTCTGGCCTCTGAGCTAGGCGGGCAGGTCGAGCACCAAGGGCGGTGCTCGTAAACGGAGATGTGCGGCACGACGCTGTAAGCGTCACGCCGCCGCTGGATGTGCATGAGGCGGGTCCAGTTCCGGTCCGCGGACCCAGGCGGGCTCGGAGCCGGGTAGTAGCTCCGGGGCCGGAGGCACCACGAGGTTGTCGGAGAACACCGCGTACTCGGTGGCGATCCGCTGCCGGTTCGCCGTGTTCGAGATCCGGTACGCCAGGACCCGCCGGTGCGGGTACAGGAGCTCGGGGACCGCGGCCTCGTCGTCGTACGTGAGCATCCAACGCGCCGGTGAGACGTTCAACGCGTCCGCGAGGTCCTGGTGGTCGGCGGTGGTCATGCCGTGGGTGTACAGCCGGTTACCTTCACGCAGGTACGGCGGGTCCACGAACGCGAGCACCTCGTCCTCGATCCCGGACCCGTCCAGGTCGCTGATCGCCGCGAGGGCGTCCCCCTCGGTGAACCGGATGCGGTGACCCATGGTGGCCAGGTGCCTGATCCGTTCAGACAGGCCCGGAGCGTTCCATCGCGACGCGACGGTCCAACGGCCGGTCTGGGCCTTCCCACCGATCGGTCCGACCCGTGGGGTGACGATCCCCGACCTCGAGCACCGGTTGATCACCAGGGCGGCGAACGCCACATCTAGGTCGGCCAGCCCCGCCTTGCCGGACTGCGCAGCCGCGACGGTCTCTCGTGACACCTCCCACAGACCCATGTCCGGGATGGTGGACTCGACCCGCGCTGCGAGGTGCGCGTTCTCGGTGAGGATGGTCCGCCACAGGGCGGCGATCGCCGGGTTCTTCTCGGTCAACCACGCCTCCCCCACGGCGTCGGCCTGCAGGAGAGCCAGGGAGGCGCCCGCCCCGCCGGCGAACGGTTCGATCCACACCTCGACGTCCATGATCGACACCTGCTCGGCGAACATGTCACCGAGGAACGGCGCCATCCTGGCCTTGCCACCGGGGTAGCGCAGCGGCGACAGGTATCTCCGGTTCGCTGCTGCACCCATGGTGTGCCTATGTGCGGACCGGCCGGGGTCCGGGTCAAGCGTGGTGGGTGCCCTCGGCCCGACTCGAACGGGCGACTTCCCGGGTAGGAGCCGGGCTCTCTGTCCACTGAGTTACGAGGGCTTGGCGGCGGTCAGCGACGGGCGCGCCGCAGCACACGAACAGCCCCGACGACACCCAGCCAGCACGTGAGGACTGCGATCACGAGCATCGCTGTCACGAAGACCACGGGGGTCGTGACCCACCACCGTGATGCGACCAGCAGCGCGGCAGCCGAGAACAGCGGCCCGGTCAGTAGGACCACGAGCGCGCGCGCGATGGCGAACCTGTCCTGCCTCGTCTCGTCGCCTCTCATCCTGCTACCTCCGGTTCGTAGCTCGTCTCCCCGCCCGGCCACACGACCCTGGACACACCAGAGCCCGCGAGGACCCGTTCGCAGTTCGTGCAGGGCTCGTCAGTGATGAACACGGTCGCACCGGTGCGCTTCTCCCGGGCGACCTCCATGATCACGTTCTCTTCGGCGTGGATGGCCCTGCACGGGTGGTCGACGTTCACGTAGGAGCCGCCAGTCGGCAGCTCGTCGTACGTCAGGCGCCCGCGCGGGCACGCCCTGGCCGAGAGACAGCCCGGTTGCCCAGCGGGGTACCCGTTGTACCCGGTGCCGAGGACCCGATGGTCCGGGGAAAGCATCACTGCACCGACCTTGCGGCGGGTGCAGTCCGCGCGCTCGGCGACCGCCGCGGCGAGAATGAGCCCCCACTCGTCCCAGGACGGACGCGGTGATGGTGTGCCGACGACGACGGGGCTCACCGCAGCCTGCGTTCCAGCACGATCAGCCCGTACTCGGCGAGCCGGTCGGTGTCGAGCGGGCGGAACCCGCGGTACTGGTCCCAGAAGTCCTGGTCGTCGGTCCACCCGTGGGCGAACAGGTCCGACCCGGCGAACACGAGCACGACCTGTGCGTGCCGGTCCACGGCCACCGTGACCTGGAAGTCGGTGATCGCCATTCCGCCGATCCCACCCCACGGGCCCAGGGTCGACTCGAACGGCTGCAACCAGGAACGCCACGACACGAGCGACGGGTCCACCAGGTGCCCGTACTCGGCCAGGTGCGCTGCGACCGTGTCGGTCAACAGGTGCTCGGCGATCGCCTTCTCGACGCCGGTGTGCCGCATCAGGCGGCCCGCCAGACGATGTGCTTGCGCAGGTAGCGCAGCTCGGCGATCGACTCCCGGATGTCAGCCATGGCCGTGTGTGCCCGGGCCTTCTCGAACTCGGGAACCCGACCCCACCACTGGGCCAGTCCGGTCACGGTCGACACATCGACCATCCGGTAGTGCAGGTGCCCCGCGGTCGCTGGCAAGTGCTCCTCGAGGAAGTTCAGGTCCAGCCGCACGCTGTTGCCCGCGATCCGGGCGGTCCGCTTCTCCGGGACCAGGCTCTGGACGTAAGCCAGCACTTCGGCGTCGACCCGCTCGAGTGGCTTGGCTCGCTCGGGGTCGATGATCGTCTGCCACAGCCCCGAGGTGTCGTGCATGTTCCGGACGAAGTCGTCCGCGCCTTCACGCACGTGCTCCGCGAGGTTCGGGGTGAACAGGATGGCGGACTCGTAGCCGGTCTCGTCGAGCAGGTTCAGGTCCAGGTCGGTGACCAAGACGGCGACCTCAAGGAGGTGCTCCTTGTGGGCGACGAGCCCGGTGGTCTCGACGTCGACCCACACGAGGGCCTTCTCCGGGTACGTGCAGGTGCTCATCGCACGACCTCCATCCGGTCCCACAGTGGCCACGGCAACGCGCGGTCGTCCTCGAGGATCACGTTGTCCGTGGCCTGGTCGTACGCCTTCACGGTGGCCACGCTGCCGTCCCGTGGGTCACGCAGCCGTGCCCCCGGTGTGGTCTTGCCCGCGGCGGGGCGTGTGCTGCACGTCATCTTCTGTGTCCTTCCATCCGTGGTGCTCACGAGCCCCGGGCCGGATTCGAACCGACGCGGTCCCGCTTACAAGGCGGGGTCCTCAACCTGCTGAGGTCCGGGGCAAGCCGGCGGGTAGACCGGAGGGGTCGGACCCAACCCCGGGCTACCCGCACCATGCAGATGTGCGGCAACCACCGACACGCGCGCACCACGACGCGTGGACGGGTGTGGAGCCCTCGCGCGGGGTCGAACCGCGGACCTTCCCCGTACCAGGGGGACGCTCTGGCCACTGAGCTACGAGGGCAGGTGCGACTCAGTCACCCATGACCGAGTCGTAGTACACGTGGACCCCACCGAGGGCACCCAGGCCCTCGATCGCCCGCGTCCCGGCCGGGCCGGTGCGGTCGGTCTTCCGGACCGGTGAGCCGTCCTGGAGCATCGCCTCCAGTCCGTCCTCGAAGCGGTCCTCCAGGTGGCGGTACGCGCGGCCCTTGGTGGAGTCCATGTACAGGACGACCGAGTTCGGGGCGTCCCGGAACGGCTCACCGAGTCGCTCCCCACCGGTGCGCGAGTACGCGTACCCGACCAGCTGGGCCAGGTGCGCCTCCTCGCCTTCGCCGAGCTCACGCCCGACCTGGACACGCACCTGGTACGGCTGGTCGGCGTGCACACCCGGCCGGCGCCGGTGGAACGTCCTGTACCCCTCCACCTCGACGACGTCGTCGACGTGCCCCGGCCCCTGGTACACGGTCGGACGGTGCTGACCGTCCCCAGGGTCGGTGTGCTCGCCGAGGTGGGTCGCTGCACTGACGTCGGCGATCCGCTGCTGCAGCTCGCTGAGCGCCCGCAGCGCACCTTCACGCTCCGCCTCGACCCGCTCCGCTTCCTCCCGCAACGACTCCAACCGCAGCACCATGCGACGCTCCTGGACCTGAAGGTCCTCGAGGATCACCTGACGTGTCTGCGGGGACACGGACGCGACGAGCCCGTCCAGGGCCACGCTCGGCTCGTGTCGTGCACTGGTCGCGAACTGGCCCCCGGTCGGGACCCCGGCGGGTTCACGGTCCTGGTAGATGCTCATGCCAGGGTGATGTGCGGGGTGGTGCGTGTTGTGCGACCAATGGTGGTCCCCGCCGGCGTCGAACCGGCAACCTCCCGCTCTTCAGGCGGGCGCTCTACCTCCCGAGCTCGGGAACCCCAGGCCCGCATGGCGGGCTGTGTGCGCCGGGGAGGACTTGAACCTCCGGCCTCTTCCTTATCAGGGAAGCGCTCTAACCAGGCTGAGCTACCAGCGCATCGGCCCCGTCCCCTCGTGACGAAGGACGTGGGCTGGTCGGGGTGACACGATTTGAACGTGCGACCTTCCGCTCCCAAAGCGGACGCTCTACCAAGCTGAGCCACACCCCGGTGCCGACATCTGCGCGTCGCCGCCCACTCCCACCGTTTGTCCTCCTCGGGGAGCTTGAACCGCGACCGGCCTGTTGGTCGCTGTCGGTGACGTGCCACCCCTGGCCGGCGGGTGCCTGTGACTTCGGGCCCGGACCGGTCAGGGGGCGTTGCGCGACGTCGCGATGTCGAGACTCCGTCGTACAACGCTGGGCTCCGGGAACAGGAATCGAACCTATGCGGGCGCGAGTCAGAGTCGCGCTGGCCAACCAGCAGACCATCCCGGATCGACCTGCGGTGGTGCCGCAGGCTGGTGCGCCGTGAGGGAGTCGAACCCCCGACCTTCTCCTTAACGGCGCCTGACTTCGTGCTGTTGATACGTGGGCCCGGGGAATCCCGACATCCCAACCCCTCCGTTAAGAGCGGAGTGCTCTTCCTTTGAGCTACGGGCCCTTGGGCGGTCATGCCGCCTCGGTGTCAGCCACAGCAAGTTCCTGAGCACGCAGGATCAACTTTGGGCTGATGTAGAACCTCATCCCACCTGGGGACTTGTCGTTCAACCGACAGAACGTCTCTGTCAGTGTGTGGCAGTTGTAGCAGAGCACCCTCAGGTTGGACTTGAGGTTGTTCCGCCAGTCGCCGTCGATGTGGTCCACGGTGAGGATCGGCCGACCGAGCTTCGGGTTCGGGGTGCACCAGCCGCACTGGGTGCACTTCTCGCCGGCCTCCTCAATCAGGTACTGGCGGGCCGAATCGAGCAATCCCCCGGTCCCGCCGGACGCCGAAGTTCGGCCCTCGATCCAGTCGACCAGGTGCGCCCGGCCGCGTTTCGCAACGAGATAGCATCGGCGGTCGCAGTAGCGATTCTGTGGGCTCTTGATCGACTCGCCGCACGCCGGACACGGACTTGCCTCACGGCGCACGCGTTTTGGGTAACGACGGTTGTTCACCGTCGCGGCGCAGGATCGGCAGCAGAACCGACTCTGGGGAAACGTTGCGGTGTAGGCACTGCGGCAATCTGGCCTCTCGCAGATCCTCTCCGCGGAGTAGGGCTTCCGTTTGGCATCCAGCGCCCGGCGAGCCGCCCGGTCGCACTCCAGGGAGCACCGCCTCCGGTTGCTCACCGTGGCCACGAACGGGTCTCCACACTGGTCGCATTGCTTGCTGTACATCGCAGCCTCCGTGCCGCTCGGGCGGCGGTAGGACGCAGATGTGCGGCACTAGGTCAGTGCTGCACCACGTCGGGATGGCAGGAGTCGAACCTGCGACCTCCGGTCCCCCGAACCGGCGCGCTACCAAGCTGCGCCACACCCCGTCGACGTGCACGGCTCAGGCACCCCGCCTGCACGGCGGGACCCGACTTGCTCGGGATGACGAGTCCCTTCGTCGCCGCCCCGTCGTCCGCGGAGGCGGGACCGCACACGTGGTCGAGCTGGCAGGATTCGAACCTGCGTCCTCTCCGTCCCGAACGGAGCGCGCTGACCAAACTGCGCCACAGCCCGCGGCAGGCCGCCACCGTGTGGTGGGAGTGCCGGGTACTACTCGTTCCCCCAGCCGGATTCGAACCGGCGTGACCGGAATGAAGGTCCGGGATCCTGGACCGCTAGATGATGGGGGCAGCAGCAAGAAGGCCACACGACTGGGGCCCAGTGGAACTTCCGGGGTGGCTACGCCCGGGTCAGGCCGTTCGCATCCACATGACCCGCCACCCCTCGGGCACCTGCCCGAAGATGACGTCACGGCCCTCGGTGTACGTGTCCGCTTCCACACGGACCTCGCGGGTCTGCCGGTCCGGATGCACACCGGTGTGGTCCGGCGGGATCGTCTCGAGCATCGCGATCACGGAGGGCATACCGGGATCGTACGGCCGCGCGGCGGAGGACGAGGGATTCGAACCCCCGAGGGCTGTCGCCCTTACCGGTTTCAAACCGGCTGCCTTCGACCACTCGGCCAGTCCTCCAGGGTGCTGAGGTGCCCGCGGTGCAGGACCGGGCGGGCGCCGGCTGGAAGCCTCCCGGGGCACACTCACCCCGTTCGTCACCTGCAGTAGAACCACGACCGGTCCTGCCCGGGACCATGCGCAGACCCACCAGCGGAGAGCAGAGGTCACGATCCCCAGCGGGTCACCCCGCCCGGTCGGTTAGCAACCGCCGCCGGCGCCCCGGCCGGTTCACTCTCCACACGCGGAGGGCGAGGGATTCGAACCGCCCTTCACAAGTACGTCAGCTGCGAGCCCGCGCCGACTAAGAAGCCAAGGCCGAACCGCATCTACGACGGCGAAGCAGTCACTCTTCCGGTAGATGATTGCGCGCTCAGTCGGGCTCCAGCCCACCCTCCGCGAGGCTACGGTGTAGCGGCGGGCCTTCGTCAGTACCGCATACCGATCGACAACGTCGACGTCCGTCATCTCAAGAAGGATGCGTCGCTCGATGACACCCCGCCGCTCCAGCCGGTAGAACGACCCCTCTGCCTCGAGTAGCCCTGCAACCCAGGCGGCCGCCTCCCGATTCGCCAGCCCCTCCGGGGTAAGCAGACTCTTTGCCTGCCCGACCTTGAGCCCTAGTTCGGTCAAACGCGCCCGTCTGCGGACGGAAAGTAGCGGGCCGATTGCCTCCGCGAGAACCTGGACCTCCTCGTTACGCTGCAGCCTCCAGAGGTATGGCGTCTTCGCCCGGGGAGGTCGAGCCGAGAGCTCCACGACAGTGCCAGCCCCGACCACTCCATAAAGTTGATCGATGACATCACGATCGGTCATCACGACACTGCAGGCAATTCGGTGGCCGCGCGCAGTGAATGATCCTTCGCCGTCAATGAGCCCGGCGAGCCAAGCCGTGGTGGGTGGATCCAGTGGGTTGAGCGCAGCCGGGAGTCCGCGACCCGCACACATGGCGCACGTATTCGCCTTCCGATCCATCCGGCTACCGCATCGGCAGACCGCGCCCCCGTTTCGCCGGTAGCGACATGAGTTGCAGGACCGCTGGAGCCATCGCGTCGTGAATACTTTTCCGCACTCACACTTCCGGACGACAGGTTCGGCTAGCTTGGCACTCATCGCTCTGACCTCATCCGACCCAGATGTGCGGCACCGAGCGAACGCGCGCAGTCTGGGCTCCTTCTTTGCGGAGGGCGAGGGATTCGAACCCCCGGAGGCTCACACCTCGCACCGCTTTCGAAGCGGGCCTATTCGGCCAGACTCTGGCAGCCCTCCAAGTACCAACAACCACGTGCCCCGCCAGGGATTCGAACCCCGGACCCGACGGTTAAAAGCCGCCTGCTCTGGCCGCTGAGCTAGCGGGGCGTGCCTTCGCCAGGATTCGAACCTGGGGCGTCCCCGGGTAGAAGCCGGGCGCTCTGTCCGCTGAGCTACGAAGGCCAGACGGTCAACGGTGCGGAGGGAGAGGGATTCGAACCCTCGAGGCGCAGGTGCGCCAACCACGTTTCCACCGTGGCGCCATCGGCCGGACTAGGCGACCCCTCCTGGTGCCCGTGCGGCGACGGGCCGAGAGTGGATGGCGGGGTTCGAACCCGCGACCTTCACCTTGGCAAGGTGACGCGCTGCCTGCTGCGCTACATCCACAGGACCGGCCACCGGGCGCGGTGACCGGCCTGGAGCGGACGACGGGGTTCGAACCCGCGACACCCTGGTTGGAAGCCAGGCGCTCTGGCCATCTGAGCTACGTCCGCAATCGGTCACCATGGGTGACCAGCTCCCCCGGCAGGGCTCGAACCTGCGCGTATGACCCCGGTTGGCGGTCAGAATCGCGTGGTGCGAACACCACCGTGTGCCGCACATCAGCACAAGGTGAGCTCCAACCTGAGGACCAGCGCGTTCTACGACCGCGCGGCAGTGACCACAGCCGTCCGTGTAGCGACCTCCGCGACAGAGGCGCTGCGAACGCTCGGGTACGCACCGAAGCCGAACAACTTCATCCGGCTGAAGGAGGCGTGTGTGCGGTACCGGATCCGCTATCCCGCACGGCGGCAAGGTGGCGCAATCACTCCACGAAGCCGTCCCGTTCGAGGCCGCATCCGCGATCGGTCCGCCTTGGTGGCAGCACTTGACGGGGCTGCGTCAGCCGCGCAGGTCCTGAAACGGCTCGGGGTATCGACCGCGCGGAAGAACTACCTCGCACTCGTGGATGCGTGCCATGAGTACGGGCTGACGCCTCCGGAGATCCGGCCGAGCGGACGACCGGCAGTCGACGCGGGGACGAGATTCGGTTCCCGCGAAAACTTCGTCGACGCGATTTCACTCTCGTCGACGCGAGCAGAAGTGCTCGAGTTGCTGGGTCGACCGAAGGATTACGACTGGCTCCATGAAGCAGCCCACCACCATGGGGTGGACCTCCCACGCCTCGTGCGCACCCGGCCAGCGCGCATGGACGGACAACGTCGAGCACCGAGTCCACGCAGTTTGGACACCATCCTGGTGGAGAACTCCTCCTACAAGTCTTCCGGCCTGAAGAAGCGACTAGTTCGGGAGGGCGTGCTCGAAGACCTCTGTAAGTCCTGTGGTCTTGGGCCGGTGTGGAATGGACGCCCTATCACGCTGCAATTGGACCACCGCAATGGCGTGAGCAACGACCACCGTTTAGAGAACCTCCGCATCCTCTGCCCAAACTGCCACTCCCAGACCGACACGTGGACCGGCCGAAACATCGGCAGGGACCGCCTGACTGCTGCGTGAGCACTCACGCCAGGATTCGAACCTGGAAGGCCGAAGCACCGGGGTAACAACCCGGCCCGCTGCCAGTTACGGTCTACGTGAGTTCGTCCCGAGTGCACAGCCGGGCGCTCTGCCTACTGAGCTACAGGGGACCGGCAGGCGCTTGGCCTGCGGGTAGTGCGCGCCCCCGACCCGGATTGAACGGGCGGCCTCCCGGCTGACAACCGGGCGCTCTGACCACTGAGCTACGAGGGCTTGGTACCGAGCACCCGCCACGGTGGCGGGTTGACGTCACTCGGTGGCGTCGTGGGGTACCCCCAGCCGGATTCGAACCGGCGCGACAGGCTTGAGAAGCCTGCATCCTGGGCCGCTAGATCACGGGGGCGAAAGGCCGACCAGGTGCACTCCCTCGCGTGGGCTCGGGCAGGTCGGCAGGGCCACTTTCGCGGCCCTGGGGTGGAGAAGGCGGGACTCGAACCCACTACCTCCTGCTTGCAAAGCAGGCGCACTTCCAGTTGTGCTTCTTCCCCTCTGGTCCCCTCTGACGTGGGGGCGGACGCCCGACTGGGTACGGGACCGGTACCGCGTCGCGGTGTCGGTGTGGTGCCCTCGGCGGGAGTCGAACCCGCACACCCGGTGGGTGCCACGTTTTGAGCGTGGTGTGTCTGCCAGTTCCACCACGAGGGCAAGGTTCGCTGGGTGCCCCGGCCGGGAGTCGAACCCGGACGCCCGTGCGGGCACCAGCCCCTCAAGCTGGTGCGTCTACCAGTTCCGCCACCGGGGCAATGCCGGCGTGGTGCCCCTAGCGGGAGTCGAACCCGCACACCCGATGGGCGTCGCGCTCTGAACGCGATGTGTCTTCCAGTTCCACCACAGGGGCCTTCGCACGGTGGTGGGTCGCCGTGCCGACCTGCGCGCCCGGAGGGATTCGAACCCCCGGCCTTCCGATCCGTAGTCGGACGCTCTATCCGCTGGGCTACGGGCGCATGCACCGGATGGGCTCCGGCGGCCGGTTGCGGAGGTCGGATTCGAACCGACGGTCTCCGGCTCATGAGGCCGGCGGGGACAACCTCGCTCCCCCACTCCGCATCACACCGGCACACGGCCGGGGGTGGTGGGACCCACCCTCCGGCTCCGCCCGCGGTCATGACGCGCAGGCAGTACAGATGCCGGTGAGGGGCCCGGTGCGCGCCACAGGGTTCGAACCTGTGACCTCCTCGGTGTGAACGAGGCGCTCTGGCCGGCTGAGCTAGGCGCGCGAGGTGCGTCGAGAGGGAGTCGAACCCCCACAGCAGATGCGACCGGTTTACAGCCGGCTGGGCTCGCCACATGCCCGTCTGTCGACGCGTGACGACGTCGTCCCGGCGGCAGAGCCGCAGGGTTCCTTCACGGAGCGCCCCACGGGTGGCGCCGGGTACGACGTCGTTCCCGCTCAGGCTGGGTGGTGCACCGACCCTTGGCCGGGGTCGGCACCTGTGCGGTACTTCATCTCTCACTGTGCAGTTCTCAAGGCGCTGGCACTCCTCCCGCGGGAGGGTGTCAAGCAGGGACGGCAGGGTTCGAACCTGCAACCGTCGGTTTTGGAGACCGGTGCTCTTTCCAGTTGAGCTACGCCCCTATGGAGTTGTGGTGCCACCTGGTGATGTGCGGCAGTGGCCGGTTGTTGCGCTGGCCGGCCCTGGACATGCGAGGAGCCGCCCCGGGGAGGTTCCCGAAGCGGCTCCGTGACGTTGCCCAGATAGTGGTTCTGGTCAGGTCACGGTGCCTCCACGGGCGGTCCCGGTGTGGCGGTTCGGCTGCCACTTGGACTCGAGGGCGATGGACGCGCTGGGGTATGACGAGTCGATGGTGGGCAGCACGAGGCCCAGGCTCATCGCCTGCGTCCTGCGTGCCGTGCGTTCCACCGGTCTCTCCCATGCTCGAACCCCGGACGGGGTGTATGTACAGACCGTACTACGGGGGTCTGACATTCGGCCACCCTTTTCGGTGCGCGCGTGTCGGAACCCTCTCAGGCGGCCCCTGGTTGCGCCTTCACCTTGGCTGCCTCGTTCGCTTCGACCGCGGCCGCGACCCTGCGACGGAGCTCCGTGCGCCACGCCTCGGTGATCGCTGCGGCGTACGCCGGGAAGTCATACCCGACGTAGTCCGCCTCACCGGCCCGGTCCGGCCCGTTGACGGACATGAAGTCGTGCAGGTCGACGTCGAGCGTGTCACCGGGAGCCGCGCCGTCCGCTTCCTCACCGTCCTCGTCAGCCTCGAACCGCTGCGCCTGCATGGCCGCGGACTCCACACCGAACCAGTGCCGGTTGTAGAACTCGTCGTCCGACAGGTCCGGCAGCAACCGGCGCGCCTCCCGGGACGCCTCCACCCGGCTGATCGCGTGCTGCTCCTCGGACCCGTCCAGTGCCGGGAACGACCACTGCGCCAAGTGCACGAGCCGGCCGACCGGCCCACTGTCGTGGGCGTCGAGGCTGGTGCCGGACTCCGGTCGGGGTGCGGTCGCGAACTGCCCACCGGTGGGCACACCGGCGGGTTGGCGGGGCTGCTCGTTGCTCATACCCCGGTGATGTGCGGGACCCTCAGCCGTCCCCGCCGGCGGACATGTCGGTCGACGTGGACAGGTCCGCGTCGGACGCCACCCAGCCGCCTTGTCCGTCCCGGACCAGGACGATCCGCCACTCCGCGTCACCGAACCCGAACGCGGCTGCACCGCCTGCCGACGGGCGCAACGCCTCGTAGCGGACCGACACCAGTAGACCCACCTGGGTCGACGGGTCGGACGGTTCGAACGGTTTCACCCAGTTCACGGTCGACGGCTCGGTGGTGACGTCACCGGCGGCAGGCCCCTCGATGTACCCGGCCGCCCGATCGGGCGTGAACAACCCGCCCAGCCGTCCGGTCCGGTCCTCGCCTGGCTGCTGGGCGGTCAGGTGTGCGGCGATGTTGATCGCTGCGTCGTACGCCGCCGAGTAGTCCTCCTGGGACAGCTCGTTCACCAGGCCACCGATCTGGTGCTCGTCCAGCTCGGACTCCTGCGGTGGGGCCCGCTCCTCGTCGCCCGGCTCGTCCGGCTCTTCGCCTGTGTCCTGCTCAGCCGGGTCGGTCCCGCCGTCGGTGGTGTCCGGCGGCTCGCCCGTCTCGACCGGCGACGCCACGTCGTCCGGAGGTTCGGCCGGCGTGTCCGGGCGGTTCAGGTAAGTGGCGCCGAGCACGATGACGATCAGTGCGACGACCGCGACTGCTGCGATGACTCGAGGGTTCTTCATCCGTCCCATCTCCCGTGGTACTCCCAGTGCCAGGCTTCGCGGATCGACACGTTCTCCCGGAAGCCGAACGTCGGTGCGTTGGCCGCCATCCACTGGTAGACGGCTGTGGTCTTGCGGGCCTCGTAGGAGGAACCGTTGCCGCTGGTCCCGTTGATGTCGATCGCCAGTGCCCACCCGTGGTTCGACGTGCCGGGTCTGGCTGCAGGGCCGGTGGTGCAACCGCAGGTCCAGTAGTGCTCCTGGGTGGTCAGGTCCCGGTACGCCTCGTTCACGGACAGGTCGTGCCCCAGGTCCGTGCGGTACTGGGCGTTCAGCAGGGCGAGCTGGGCGACCGCGTCACACCGAAGCATCCGGTTCGCCTGCCAGGGGATCGGGCACAGCGCCGTCGCGGGGATCAGACCGTTGGCGTGCCCACCCCACGCACCCGGTCCCGGCCCGTCGACGGACGGTCCTGTGGGGCAACCACCCGCAGGGACAAACTCACCCGGTTCACCATCGACGCGCGTGAGGTCGACCCGACGGTCCTCGGGTCCGAGCTGGCCGGCCCACAAGGGCACGCGGGCGTCGTCGGTGACCTGTTCCCCGAGGATCTCCGTGGCCACCTGGACCGCCCAGGCGTAGTTCGACCGGTAGTTCTCCCCCATCGGGTACGCACTGATCTGCACCGATTGGGCCACCCGCCACGGCGGGTACGTGCCACGTGATGTGGCACCGTCTACGTTGATGCGCAGGGTCTTGGGTTCCCCGACCCCCTCGTACTGGGTGAGGCCCGCCGACGTCAACCGGTCCAGGAACAGGCCCGTGGCACCGGTCGGATCCATGCGCACGTCGAGTGGACCCCACGAGTCGCGCTGCTGGAACAGGCCACGGGAGTCGGGGCCGGCAAGGTCACCGTGACCAACGTTGACCAGGGAGGACTCGGTCATCGCGGTCATGATGGCGATCACCGCGTCCCCGGCCCCCAAGCCACGGTCGGCCACCGCCTGCAGGATCGCGGTCGCGTTGGCCTGCTGGTCAGGGCTCAACCCGGCTGCCGCGCCTGTGGGGCCTGCAATCCCTGTGGCAGAACACCCGGCGGCTGCGGCGTCCGACGCGGCCTGCGCTTCGGTGTCCATCACTAGGGATGTGGCGGCCTGGACGGCGGTCCACACCAGGCCCAGCAGGGCGACGAGGAGGAACACGACCAGCCCGGCCACGACCTTCAGGACCTTGCGTCCACCCTTGGAGCGGACCGCCTGCCCGACGACAGCCCTGGCGACTCCCCCACCGGCCGCGGTGACGGCGGCCTGCGCGGCCAGCGCGGCTGCTTCGGTGGCCTTGTCCGCGGTGGAGGCGTTCTGGTCGGTGAGGGTGCGGGCAGCGTTCAGCGCGGCCCCGGCCCTGCCGGTCGGCGTGCGTGCTGGTGTCCCCGCCATGCGCCCTCCCACCCCCGTGGTGTGCGGGGTCAACTGGGACCATGCGCAGAACTTCACCTGGCTCGCCGTTGGGTAGTTCACACGCGTCGGGACGTGGCGACATTCACGTCGCGAACAGCGAGATCAAGCAAACCTGATTGGAGAGTTGAGACGCAGGGGCATCGTGACAGCCACATCGAGAGAACGGCACCAGTCCTCGCCTTACGCGACGCGCGCGTCAAGGGGTCCAAGCCCGGTTTGGCCGACGCGCCGACCTCAGACGTAGGCCTCTCTCGAGAACGGTCACGAAGAGACCGGCCGACCAAAATCGCCCGCAACCAGGGGGCTGTCGGTCCAGATCAGGACACTCGAGCGGGCGCCCCGCGCCGGCCGGTCCGTCTCTGTTCAGTGTCGCCCCCGCGATGACGCGATGTGCGTCTCATGACCAGTACCGGTTAGGGGTGAGCTTCATCAGGATCCGGCAGACTGATGCGGATAGGCACGCCACGACGGGACCGAGCCACTATCAAAGCAGTGACTGCGAGGAGCCCTATCCATACCCATCGAACACGAGAATCCGGGGTGAGGTCCGCCGTCAGGTGCATCGTAAAGGGCAGCCACTCAGCAAAACTCGGGATAGCCGCCTGCCAGAGCAAAACTGCGGCCATCACCAAAACCCATGAGAGAACTGCCGCCAAGCGACCGACAACGTTGAACAAGATCGAAGCGACCAGTACCGACACGACCACATTGCTTCCATAGGGCAAGAGCATCTCTGCGGGGACCCCGGTGGGATACCATGCGGTCACGATGAGGCATAGGCCGAACACCCCGAGAGCCAAGATGGACGGAAGCAGCGAGTTGACCATCGCTAATCGCTGCATTCGCAAGCGATCTCCGTAACGCTCCCAGTCGTGAAACCGCGATGAAAGAGAAATCGCTGCCACGAGCCCCGTCGCTGCGGGAGCGTACTCGAGCGGGCTGACGACTCTGGGGACGGCTGCACTTCCGCCGATGTACAACTCTGCTTGTGGAGCCGCACACACCCAAATCACCGTCGCTACGAGACACGCCGCAACAGGAATCTTTGATCGTCCAAGGTATGGGATCAGAATGGTGCTGGCGGTCGCCGTAGCGCGATCGTTCATTCGGGGCCAACTCCAGTGTACGCGCATCGACTCAAATCGCCTTGGTTCTCCACATACCACTGAAGAACGGCTTCGTCATCAAACGAAGTTAGTGGATTCGCCTCCGGAGGATCGGCATAAATACTCGTGGGAGCCAACCAACTTGCCACGGCGAACGCCCACGTTGCTCCCTCCATGTCATTCGGACCGCACGCATCGAGGCCACCCAGGCTTGTCCCGATATCGAAGGCGATATCGCCAAGTCCGTTCGAGCTCACATTGACCTGTAGAACATCGGACGGTCGAAGCCCTGACCGCACCAGGGCTGGAACCGCATCGGTACTAGCCACCGTCTCCATGCTTACCGGCAGGTGCCCTTCAATCCTAGCGAGGGCGGGTGACGCAAGTGCAGCGACATCGGGCAGGACTGGCCGTTGCTCAGCAGTTACACAGACTTCAACTTTCGCATCTGTAGGGGCGCAAACGATCGGTGTCGAAGACGCATCCTGGAAAGGGCTCTCCACTAACGACGGCAGCGCAACCCCGGCAATCACCGATAACGGTAATGCGGCGAAGCAAGCAAAACTGGCCCTGGAGGCTCGGCTTAAGGTCGCGAACCATCCATAGAGGAACAGAACGATGGCCAACAGTACGCCACTCCACCATGCAACGACCATCAGAGTCGGCCCAAGGACCAGGTCTCGATGGTTGAGTGCCGAGATTGCCGGGAAGATCAAGTACTCAATATTGCTCGTTCGACCGGGCAGTAAGGATGTGTAGATCATTGGTGCGACGAAGAGCCATAATGCCGACCAAAGCAGCGCCCACACCACTCCATGCCATCGCGCAATCACAACACCAATGGCGTACCCGGAGAGCACGAAGAACTCGAAGCGAAGGACGCCGAGTGCCAGTTCCACGGGGTACGCCGCCCCGCCCGTTGAGCGTGAGATCCAGAACGCAAACAATGAGCTGCTTACGACCGCAAACGCGGCACCCCAGGTCACCGCAGCAGTCAAGACAACCCGCAAGCCCAGCAGTCTCACACGATGCAATGCAGGCGACGCCATAGGCGACCGTCTGTTGACGAACTTGATCGCGAGCCAGGCCGCGAACGCAGCCGCCATAGGCCCCGCCGTCAACAGAGCCTGAGAAGGCAAGCCTGATGCGCGAGCCGGCGCGATGTAGATCCACTGCATTGGTTCCAACATCGTGACAAGCGTGACTAGTGCGATCAAGACTGCAGGTGCGACTACGCTCCACCATGGAAGCGGCCAGGTGACCCTCAGGAGTTCTGACT
Source organism: uncultured Actinotalea sp. (assembly GCA_964416715.1). GTDB lineage: Bacteria > Actinomycetota > Actinomycetes > Actinomycetales > Cellulomonadaceae > Actinotalea. The sequence continues at coordinate 47,081 of CAYQFJ010000003.1, forward strand.
TCACGGGGTCCTGCTCGTGCTCAGAGCAGCGGAGTACCCCTGCTCTAGCATCGAACCGGCGCGCATGCCTACTGCGTCGCCGACAGCTGGCGCTAGTCCTTCGAGGTCACGCTTCGGACCTTGGAAGGCGATCCGACTATCCGCGAGAACAACGACGTCGTCACTAAGCGCAGCTACATCCTCGATCATGTGAGTGGCGAGAAGGACGGTTGCGCGCTGAGCGATCTCGATCAGCGTCTCACGCAACCGTAAGCGGATCTCTGGATCGAGCCCCACAGTGGGTTCATCCAGAAGCAGAAGACGAGGCCTGTGGACCATTGCGGTGGCTAACCCCACCCGCTGGCGCTGGCCACCGGAGAGCGTTCGAACACGCCGATCTGATAGCGAAGCGATTCCCACAGTCCTCAGAACGTCCGCTGCCGCCGCGTAGCAATCCGATCGCGCCAACCCCTGCGCCCAGCCAGCGTATGCAACCGTGTCGGCGACTCGCATCGACCCGACCAGGGGATAGCGTTGCTGAAGGTATCCCAGTCGTCGCCGGACTGATTCACGGCCGCCTAGCGTGCGAACATCATTGCCAAGGACCTCGAGCCCGCCTACGGTCGGAGCTCTCCGTGTCGCGATGAGTGACAGTAGGGTTGATTTGCCGGCACCATTGGGCCCGAGAACGGTCGTTATCCCGGGCCCAATGGTCAACGTGACGTCCTCGAGCGCCCAACGGCGACGGTACCTATATCCCAGTCCCGTTGCGCTAATCACGAGCAGGGCGTCCGGGATGCCGATTCAACGAAACCGAGCTACAGGGCACAGCTCGAGGTCGCATCGCTGAGCGGCTGGAGCGAAGACGAGTCACCTGAGGTGCTACTGGTGATTCGCGTGTACATGTTCCGGTTGTGAGGGATGCCCCAGGCGCACGGGAAGGAGTTGAGCGTCCCGCTCACGTTGTTGTTCCCCGCATCCATGATCACGGTACCGAACGGTTTCGCCCACCGCAGCGTGACATAGATCGAGCTGCAGGTCCCGCTCCACGTCGCCTTGTACCAGGCCGACCCACTCTTGCCGTACGGCGTTGAAGCCGTTACGACGCACGTCGCAGCGGGCGAAACGCCTCCACCAGCACCCGGGGCTCCAACAACAGCCGCGGAGGCGGACGGAGTGGCGAGTCCCAACATTAGGACCACACCGATAGCCACACCAGACCGGGCATTGCCCAGCCGTCGAACGAGATTTCTCATTTCGATCCCCCACGCCCCGACGTCCGTTGGGAGGCGCTGACGTCTTCGTCAGCGGGGCCGCGGGGCCGCGGGCCCGTCGGAGACCCCCGGGTGAGATTGGATGTTACCACTTGGCGGAAGGAAGTCAAGGGCTGAACTTAAGCCAAGCCCCGGTGGGGCCGAGTAGAAGGTCTTCTACCTACTCCTGTCGCGGCGCTGCTGTGTATCGAGTCAGATGCGTTGTGACCGGCCCACGCCCCTCCCAGTGGGTTGTGACATGCGGATGTTCGGCTTCGGTACGTTGCTCGCATCATGAACGCCGCCCCAGTGCTGTGGAGGCTGCTCGTGTCCGTCGGGTCTGCAACAGTTCGGCCACGCCCGGCGCCGACCCTGCTTGGGTCGCCCCGCTGCCCTACTTCGAACGGGCCAATGAGCTCGGGCCGGCTACTCCTGCCCGTCGGAGCCGTCGAGGATCTGCACGAGTTCAGAGAGGCGCTCGTACGCCCCAGCCAGGTTCACGCCGGAGAAGTGCCCGGCATCCTCGAACGCCACGTCAGGCAGCTGGTCGAGCATGTACACGTCGAGGGTCTGCTGCACCGTCCACGGCTCTTCGGTCCCGACATCGACGGGTGAGGCCATCACCTCGTCGTACTCCTCCTGTGTCTGGAACCACTTCGCGTACCGGGCCATCTGAGCGGCGCGGATCAGGGGCCGGGCGATCACTGTGGGGATCTGGGACGGGTGGGCTGAGTCGATCTCGGCCGCGGCCGCGTCCCGCGCCGCACGCCATGGATCCCAGTCCTTCTTCCTCGGCGGTACCGGGTGCTCGCGCTGCCACGCCTCCAGCTGATCGCCCCGCCACTCGCCCAGGAACCTCCCGTAGTGCACCCGAGCCCGAGCAATGATCGGGTCCGGCACGGGGACGCGCGACCAGAACGCGACGTGCTGCTCGACGGAGCGCGGCATCGGCGGGAACTCGAACGTGCCGTCGGCGTTGTACTCCTCGTCGGACAGGTGGGCGAGCGTCACGTCTGGCTCCTGGCGGCTCGTCGTGGCGAACCGTCCACCATCCGGGGTTCCGCCCGGGTGGCGCAACGGTTCCGTGCTCGGCCCAGGGTACGGCTCAGCGGTGCCCATCTCAGCCCTCCTTCACCTCGTGGATGTGCGGGGTCACTTGCGGCCGAACGGACGCTCACCTCGACGGGCCGGAGCCCCACGCGCAGAGACGGGGATCGGCCGCGTGGTCCCGGCGTCCGGTGCCTGGTCCTCCGCACGGCTGGCTGGCACCGGCGCGGCCGCACGCTCTGGCGGCTCAGCCGGGGCTGAGGGAGCCTTCGGCCCGACGTGTCCCGCCCCAGGTGCCCTTGGGATCGGCTTGCGGTCCGGCGGTTGTGTCTTCTCGACCCGGACCGCGTGACCGTTCGTCCGCACCTCACGAACGGGAGCCTCACCGGTCCCCGAGCTCTGTTCCTGGCTCTCGGTCGCCTTCTTGGCGTCCTCGGCGGCGGCGAGCTCGGCGGCAGCCTTGCGTGCCTCGAAGGTGGCGATGGCACCCTTGCGTGCCTGGCTGGTCCTGCGCAGGTGCTTGGTCCCCCACACCGCCGCCATCACCGGGGCGGCCAGACCACCGGTACCGAGGATCAGCGCCCCAGCACCAGCGACCTTCGCTCCTCCCCTCAGTCCGACCTTCGCGCCAGCGGCGAGCTTCTGACGGACCGGCTTGCCCGCGAACTGGTCACGTACTCCCTGCCACCGGGACCGGAAGCCCTCCGCGTACCGGCCTCGCACCGTGTTCTTCGCACCCCGCTCTGTGGCCGCGACCTCGGCAGCTTCCCGACGCTGTGCACGCGTCTGCTTGCCGCCCGCGCCGTCGACCACGCCAGGGACCTCGACGCCCTCAGTCCCGGGCTGTACAGCCTCCACCTCTGGGTTGGTGGACGGTGGCGTGGGCGCCCCCGTACGTGCCCCAGCTCGCTGCTGCACCTTGCCCTTCCCAGGCGCGGCGGTGGCACCGGTTGCAGCTCCGCCACCCACCAGTGCCCCTGCCCGGGCGCCCGGACGGCCACGGCCCCCGAGTCGACCACCGGACACCTTCGACAGTGCGGCACGACTGGCCGCGCGACCACCAGAACGGGCGATCGTCTTCCCGCGCTGCTCGAGCCGGTTCATCACACCCGCCCCCACCGCTCCGCCGACCGCGCCACCGGCGGCGGCGGACCCCCACTGTTGGGCGCCGGACATCGAGAACGGTGACGGGATCTTCAGGAACTTCGTGAACACCATGTGCAGCACGATCACCGAGATGACCGGTGCGAACCCGGTCCACACCATCGCCATCCAGTGCCCGGCACCGAACATGGCCTCACCGGCCTTGACCATCATCGACGTCAGCAACGTCAGGAACGCGAACACCAGCTGGATCCCGAACACCAGCAACGACATGCCGACGTACTGGCCGAAGAACTTCCCCAGCGAGGACTTCCCTGACGTGGGCCACAGGGCGAGGAGCATCGCGAAGAACACCGCGATCATCATCACCAGTGCTGCGACCTTCGCGACGATGATGCTCAACGCGATGATCCCGAACACGACCAGCATCACCAGGGAGGAGAACACGTACGCGTACACCATCGCCAAGCTCGACGTCACACCACCGCCGGTGTGACCTTGCAGGTTCAGCAGATAGTCCCGCGCCTGAGCTCCGGGGACGTCGTTGTAGATGACCTGGGCGGACTTGAACTCGAACGCGGACTTCTGGTCGTCGAACTTCGACCCCTCGACGTCCTGGAACGCGGCAGGGTTGCTCCACCACTCTGCGCAGTCCTCGGTCGCGTTCCCGCCGTCCCGGTAATGCCCGCCGATGTCACCCCAACCGTCGGCAACCTTCCAGCCACCGGCCCCGTCCGGGCGGCACATGCCCCAGGCGACCATCGTGCGGTCCTGCTGCACGTTCTCCACGTTCTCCCAAGCCAGTGAGTAGAACGATGACAGGTTCGGGTCGGCCACCGGGTCGGACGATGCGCTCAGCGTGATGGACCGCTGCTCCCCGGCCGGTGTGCCGGCGAACTGCTCCAACAGTCGGCAGTACGAGTAGTCGCCGTACGGGTTGCGGGTGCCGAACTGGGTCGTCGCCCACACCTGCAGCCCGGTGGCCTCCCACATGCCCGACATCACCATCGGGATCGCGGACTCCATCTGCGTGGTCGGGTGCGCCGTCGCATACCGGCTCTTGAGGTAGGACACGTACTCGTAGCAGGACAGGGCGCCCTTCGCCGTGTCGTCGTAGTTGTACCCGGCGCCGGCGTCACCCACTGTCAGCGCCGCAGCGGGGGCGGACGCGAGCTGGGCGATCACACCGTTCGTGGTCACCGCCCACCACCCGGGGGACATGAACCCGGGCTCGAACTTGCCGCCGGCGGTCGTCGTCGACGCCTGCGCACCGGTCACCATGGCGGCGAAGAACCCGACAATGAGCACCGACTTGGCGACCTGGCCCCAGGACATCCCGCCCTGCCCACGGGCCGCCCGCCACAACGGTACGACGATCGCGACGACCACCAGCAGCGCGAGGATCCCGGAGGAGATCAGCGACCTACCGAGCGTCCCCGCGGCGTTGTCCGCGGTCTGCCCGGCGGCGTCCAGGATGTCCATGCGGATCGCCGCCGACGTCATCGACGTCGCACCGGACCACATCGAGTTCCCCAGCGACATCAGCACCGGGTAGGTCCCGTACCGCTGGATCTTCTCGCCGATGTCCCACGTGCCGAGGCGGCCGTGCATTCCCCCGGTGGAGTCGGCCCAACGGTTCACCGGCAGCAGGTCCGAGCTTGCCGGGTTGGGTGGGTCGCACAGCGTCGACGGGTTGTGCAGGCAGGGGTCGTCGATCCGCATGTCGGCCGCGGCGCTGCCGGCGGTCAGCACCACCGAAAGGAGGCCCGCGAGCAGGATGGCGGCCAGGACCCGCCCCAGGCGGCTCACCGGGACACCGTCGCGAACAGGTCACCGGGGTCGAACGGGACCGGGTCCGGTGGGGGTACCGGACCGGCCGCCTGCCCCGCCACGGGCAGTGGGGTGGAGACAGCCGGTCCGGTGGTCGTGGTGGTGGCCCGGTCAGGGGCCGGGACGGTCGCCGACATGAGCACACCGAGTTCGTTGAGGTCCGGGTCGATGACCCGGCCGCACATGTAGAACTGGCCGGCGTCCGAGCGACGCTTGTCCAGCAGCGCCTCGAAGGTGCGCCGCTGAAGGCCGCGGCGCGACGTGGTCGCGATGAGCCACCAGCCCGCACCGAACACACCGGCGCCGACGAGCAGCCCGTACTGGCCGACCAGGCTCCACGAGACCGCCGTCACCAGCAGGGTCGGCAGCGCGAGGATCGCGACGGTGACGACCGTCGCCCGGCTGGCCTCGAACCCCTGGATGACGACGGTCCGATGCCTGGCGGCGTCACGACCGGTCAACGCCGTCAAGGTGTGGAGGTTGTTCATGCACGCAGCTCCCCGCTGGTAGCACCACACCCATGCAGGGGGTGTGGTCCGGTGAGCTCAGCCCAGGACGGTGATGAACGCGTTGATGAGGATGTCCGCGAGCCACAGGACCGCGGGGATCACCGCATTGGGCGCGGCCAGCGCGGCACCGACGAACAGCGGGTAGCCGAGCAGGCCCGCCTGAGCTCCGCCGCGGCGACGGGACCAGCCCCACTTGACGATCGCCCACACCACCAGAGCCACACCGACCCAGGTCAGGAACGTGAAGAACGCCGAGGCGTCCCCGGAAGCGATGCGCCCCCACAGCCCCTGCCATGCACCGAGCAGGTCAACCTTGGACCCCATAGCTCTCTCCGTTCAGTTGCCCGTGAACGAGACCATGTGTGGCCTCATCCGTGACCATGCGCAGAACCACCCGATCGGGATCCCTGCCCCTTCCCCCAGTGGATGTGCGGGGCTACGAACGCTCACCGGGGCCTGCGCTTCGACGCCGACGACATCGCGGACGCCCACAGCTCCTCGGCGTACGCCGGCTGCCCGAGCAGTGCCTGGGCGACGTCGTCCCGTCCTGACTCGTCCAGGTCCCCGAACGGCCCGAACAGCGCCTCGGTGGCTGGGGACCGCTCCCCCTTCAGCCAGGTGCGGGCAGCAGCGCACACTCCCCCGGCGTCGGCGACGTGGGCTCGTGCCGCGGTCGCCCGACCGGGCGGGATCGAGCCGGGCTGGGTGGACGGCAGCCCGTTGAGGGACGCCAGGATCGTCCACGCGTCGCGGCGGTTCGCGCGCTTGTCGCCCCGCTGACCGGACAGCACCTGCCCGGCCATGGTCTCCGGGTCCACAGCCCGGTCGTCCAGCTCGAAGTCGGTCGACAGCGTCCCGATCTCCGTCAGCGTGTCCGCGAGGGTCCGGTCGGTCTCCTCACCCGACCCGGCCGGTGCGTCCAGGGACAGCACCCTGACCTGGGCGAGGGCGACGAAGTCCACCGACGGGCGGTGACGCGGGTCGTGCCAGTCCGCGCGGATCTTCGCCGCGACCTGGTCCTGCTCGGCCGACGTCAGGCGGCGGCCCAGCTCCAGCTCCATCTCGGAGACCTTGGCGTTGAAGATGCCGATCGCCTTGCGGTCCTCTGCGCGGAGGCGACCGCGGGCGGCGTGCGCGACGATGCCCGCCCCGACGGTGTGCACGTAAGGGCGGGTGATGACGACCTGCCCGTTGCGGTGCTTGTACTGCAGGACCGCCTCGACGGTGGCCTGCACCATGTCGTCCTCGCCTTCGAACCGCACCCCCTTGTTGAAGGCGTGGGTGCGGACGGACTGGCGGGCGGCGGCGAGGAGCTCGGTTGCGGTGAGCTCGTCGATGGCGGTGTCGGCGTGCGACGTACGGGCCGGGTCGAGCTGGACGTCCGGCTCGTGACGGGCCGTGGTGGCGTACTGGCCGCCGATGGGGACGCCGGCGGGCTGACGGGACTGTTCGGTGCGAGTGGTGATGGTCATGCCCGGTGGATGTGCGGGCATTTCGCGGCTACTCGCGCCGCTGCGCGGTCAGGTCAGGTGCACGGCTACGGGTCGGGTGGTCACCGCCCTCGTTGAAGGTCAGTGAGGGCCTAGGTCCCACCCAGGCACACGTTCGTCCAGCAGCGCCTTGCGCTGCGGTGTCCACGCACCGGCGGAGTTCCCCTTGCCGCGGGCTGACGATCGGCACCTGTCAAGGAACACCCCCGACTTCCGCTCGTCGACGTCCCCAGCCTGCCCTCTAGGGATGCGACCCAAGCGAGCCACCTGGGCGGCAGCGTGCGCCACGTTGGCCTCGAACGCGGAACCCCGCGGGTCATCCCACCCGGGCACATGCCTGTCCAGCAGCGCCTTCCGCTGCGGCGTCCACGCACCGGCCATGTGCCCCTGGCCACGTATCGCCCTGCGGCAGTGCCCGAGAAAGACGCCCGCCCTGCGCTCGTCAACATCCCCGGCCCGCCCTCTTGGGATGCGACCGAGCCGGGCCACCTGGGCGGCGGCATGCGCCACGTTGGCCTCGAACCTCTCGGCCAGGGTGTGAAGCTCATCCCAACCCGGCAACTGCGTGTCCAGCAGCATCTTGTGTTGCTGGGTCCACGTGCTCATTCCGCTGGGCTTGCCGCGGGCTGACAATCGGCACCTGTCGAGGAACCGCGCTGCTTTCACCTCTCCCGGGTCGGCCGATCCCAGCCTCGGTAACCGACCCAGTCGAGTCACCTGGGCGGCGGCGTGCGCCACGTTCATCTCGAACACGGAACCCCGCAGGTCGGCCCACCCGGGCACGTGCTTGTCCAGTAGTGCTTTCCGCTCCGGGCTCCACATCCCCGCACCGCTTCCCCTGCCCTGTGCCGCCTGGCGGCAGGTCCCGAGGAAGTCCCCAGCCTTCCGTTCGTCCGCATCCTGGGCTGTCTTGCGAGGGAGCCGACCGAGTCTCGCGACATGGGCCGCGGCGTGCGCCACGTTTGACTCGAAGATGGCCTCGAGCTTCGACCCGCCTGAGGTTCGCACATGCTGCTTCTCGCCCATGTGCTTCATATGTGCGGCACGGGTCTCACGTGCGTTGGTGCGCGCCCGCCGACGCGACGTCCTGCCGGGTGGCCTGGTCGAACGCCAGGGCGACGAGCTGTTCGGCCATGGCGGAACGGTCCAGCCCGGAGCCGGCCAGGACGGTCAGGGACCCGTCGGCATTGACGACCACGACGCCCTGCGCGGTCGACAGGTCGGCTTCGTAGCGCAACGCGGCCTCGAACGACCGTCGCCTGCCCCGCGGTGCCCGCCGGAGGTGGCGCATCACGGCAGGTAGGGCAGGTCGATACCGGCGACCTTCGCCAGGAGCCACACCACGAACACGAACCCCGCCAGGGAGATCAGGGCGCGCAAGACCCGGGAGGCGAACCTTACGAACGCCCCGGCGGCCGCGGCCAGGACGAACACGGCGATGATGATGATGATCGGGTCAGGCAGGTTCACTGGTGCCTCCAAGGTTGTGGTCGACGCGGCGGGGTTGGGCGGTGAATCGGTGGATGAGCGTGAACGCCAACCGGCTGCGGTTTCTCGAGGGCACCGAGCTCCACAGCGCGAGCCAGTAGTCGTGCGTGAGGGGCCCGACGTCACGGTTCACCAGTGCGGTCCCGTCGACGGCGACCATTCGTGCAGCAGTCACGGTCACCGGGTCGACCGGGCTGTCGCCGTTGTCGACGAAGGTGAGCGCGCCCGTGTCGGGGTAGAACGTGAACCCGGCCAGGTCGCACGGGCAGGTCTGCAGGACCCGGCCCGCGACCATGATCGACAGGGACCGGGCGGCGAACTGCAGTCGGGCGTCGTCGAGTCGGACCATCCGGGACGAGTCCCCGTACATGGCGCCGATCACTGCTGCGTGCAGGTCCGGGTCCGCACCGAGGGACGTTCGGCGGGCGGCGTGATCGTCGGTGCCCATCAGCACTCCTCCATGACGGCGGTGATCGCGTCGTGCTCAGCAGGGGTGACCCACAGGCCGTAGGTCGTCTTCACCTGCACCTGGGTGGCGACGTACCGGCACCCGAACCGCGTGTTCGGTGGGAGCCAGGTCGCTGCGTCAGCACCGGACCTGGTGGCCGACGTGGCCGCGTCGACGGCGAGCAGGTTGTCCCGGTCGTTCGCGAAGGTGACCCGTACGTCGGGGTCCCATTCCTGGGCCCCGGTGCGCCACGCCGACTCGCGTGAGACCACGTGGTCCACCGCCACGGTGCTCGGGGCATCGCCGTCGTGGGTGTACGCGACCTGGGTTCCGGTGTACGGGTCGGTCAGGGTGCCGGTCGCCACGACGCACCCGGCCAGGACCGTGTCGGTCAGGTCGCGGACCAGGATGTCGTCGAACGTCCCGCACCCGTCCCCGTCCTGGGCGGCCGGCCAGGCACCGAACATTGCGGGGTCGTAGCCCGCGGCGGGCGCCAGCCCGGCTTCGGGTAGCGCGTCCAGCTGCGCGAGCACGACCTGGGCCTCCGGTGAGGGACCCCCGGGTTCGGTGTCGCCGCGTGGGACGAGCGTGGACGGGTCGATCCTGGTCGTCGCGTCGACTCGCAGGGGCCCCGGGTCGTCGGAGCCGATCGCACGGGTGAAGTCGGTGACGATCCCGGCCTGGTAGCACACGACGTACAGCGCGACGAGCATGACGGCGGCGGCTGCCATGCGGGCTGGGCTTCGGTCACGGAACATGATCAGGTGATGTGCGGGGTCAGCCGGCCTGCACGGTGGCGGGCGACTGGTCAGCGGTCGGCGCGTCGCTCTTCTTGGCGGGCGGCTTCGGCTTCGCCGCGGCGGTCACCCGCACCGGCTTGCCTGGGCATCCCAACGTCAGCGGGCAGCTCGACGGGGCGGAACTGCTCACGGCCGTGTACAGCCCACAGGTGGGGCAGACCGCTATCGTCAACGCCGGCGAAGTCACCCGCAGCAGGCTCAGTGGTCCCGCGTGCTCGTTCATCAGCTCGAGCTGGTCGGGATCGACGTCCACCTTCGACAGCCGCTCGGGGTTCGCGCACAGCTCCACCCACGTCGGTGTCTTCGTCGCCCGCAACAACGCCAGCGCAAGGGACGCCGCCTGAACCAGCGGTGGCCCCTGCGGGGTCGTGTACGTGCCCATGCCTTACCTGTGCGACCTGTCGCTGTTCGGCTGACAGGACTCAGGCCGCGACCGATCCGGACCGCCGGTCCTGCAGGAAGGCGACGGCCTCGCCGAGGTCGCTGATCTTGCGGTCGAACCGCGCCAGCGCCCGCAGGTAGGTCTGCCGGGTCTGCTCCTGGTACTTGTAGGGCCCGACCTTCAGCAGTCGTGGGTCCAGGACGGCGACCATCCCCGAGTCGGCCATCGACCGGATCAGCCGGCCCGCCGCCTGTTCCAGCAGCAGAGCAGCATCCGTGGCGTAGACGAACCGGTCCGCCGACCATTTGTCCGTGTCGAGTCGCTTCATCAACGCCTCCACTCGGGCGTCGTCGACCACGTTCCCGGGTGACCTCGGGATCCGGTCCACCACCACCAGGGAGCACGTGTCACCTGGGGCGTCCACGCCCGTCATCAGGGACCGGGTGCCGACGAGCACTGCATGCCGGTCCTGGCGCCACGTCGCGGTCGTCTGCCGCAACGCGTTCCCGTCCCACTGCGACAGCACCTCCCACCTGCCCTGGGCGTGCGCACGCAGCCGCTCGGCGTACGCTCGTCCGGCTTCGGCGGTGGCCGCGAGCACCAGGGCCGAACCGCCGTTGGCCTCCACCAGGGCCTCCAGTCGCGGGAGAACCCATCCAGCGTGCGCCTTCACGTCGAACTTCGGGCGGCCGGGCCGCGAGTACGACGACGCCAACACCTGAACGTCCTGCGGGTCGGTGGCCCGTGGCACGTACAGGGCGGACGCAGCGTACGCGGCCTCGAACGGCGACGGGTAGTCACCGGCCTGGGCGCGCATCCCCATGTCGCGGGCGAACCCGTTCGGCAAGGTCGCCGACACGGCCACCACGGACAGCTCGTACCTGGGCCGCCCGTCGGCACCCGTGATTCGCTCCTCGGAGAGGTCTTCGGACTCTTCGGGGGCGTCCTCCCCCTCCGGGACAGGTGCGGTCCACAGGTTACCGTGCAGCATCCCGCCGATCTCCACCGGGGATGAGTGCGCCCCCACCAGGGCACGCCCGCTGACGTCCACACCGCGGATGTCGACGTCGACCCACCGGGCGACACCGACCCGGTGGTCGCTGACACCCTTCAGGTCGGACTTCAGGTTGTCGATGCGGCCGCGAACCCGGCGGACCTTCATCTCCGTGTCCCCACGGGCCCCACCCGTGGCCCCGCTGAGGAGCCCCGCGGCCCGGTCCAGCCAGCTCTCCAAGAGGCCGCCGGTGACCCGCACGGGGTCGTCGCCCTCGACGAGCTTGAGCACCTCGTCCTTGCCGGTGCGCCGGACGAGCATCGCGGTCAGCTCCGCGTCGACCTCATCGGCGACGGCGGTCCCGTCGTCCAGCAGTCCCTTGACCCTGGCGTCCTTGTCGTCCAGGACGGACCTCAGCGCCTTCACCACCGACAGGACCCGCCGCGCCGACACCTCCTTGGCGCCCTGCGAGCGGACCTGGGACGGCAGGGCGTGCGCCTCGTCGATGACGATGTGGTCGAACTTCCCGAGGGTCTTCGACCCGACGACGACGGCAAGGTCGTTGGCGGCCTGAGTGGCGAGCATCGAATGATTCGTCACCACGATGTCCGCCTCGGCGGCACGGCGCTTGGCGATCGCCGCCTTGCACACGTCCGCGAACGGGCACACGTTCACCCCGACGCACTCGGCGGGGGTGACGGACACGGTCGACCAGGACGCGGCGGTGGTCTTGCCCGGGTAGGAGTGCCGGTCCCCCGGTTCGTCGGTCGCGAACTGCCGCAACGCCCACGACACCAGCGGCGCCACCTCATCGAGCGGGACGTCCCGCCCGTCCACGTCCACGGTCGCCCCAGCACCACCCAGCAGGGCGGCGAACGGACCGGTCACCTTCGCACCAGCGGCCACATGCTGGTCGACCCGGTCCGCGAGGCGGAGCATCGCGGCCTCGGTCTTGAGCTTCCCGTCGACGACGTCACCGAGGATCCCCTGAGCGGTGGCGACAGTAGCCCGGGCACACGCGTAGTTGGACCACCCCTTGAGGACGGCGACCTGCGGTGCGACACCGGTCTGCTTGCGGACGGCCGCGACGATGACGGGGAGATCCTTGTCGACGATCTGGGCCTGCAGAGCCAACGACTCGGTGGAGATCACGGTGCGCTGCGC
>CAYQFJ010000004.1:0-24860 GCA_964416715.1 uncultured Actinotalea sp.
CGCCGCCATCACCCTCGCCGTCCGCCCCCGCCGCGAGTAACCCCCCGCTTGCGTCCGAGGACCCGCGGCCTATCGGCCAGCGATCCTCGGACGCAAGGGTCGGGGGCGCTGGGTCCACCGGGGGGAGGACTCGGGCGTACGGCGGAGGGGGGACGGGAATCGGGGGAAGACCGGGCCGAGGGGCGATGTGCTCACGGGTCGCCGGCGGCGAGGGTGGAGACATGTCCACGCACACCGACTCACCCGATCGCCACCACCCTCCGGTGCGCGACGTCGTCCTCGGCATCGCCTGCGTCGCGGTCCTGGGCGGGCTGCTGCTCGCCTTCGCACTCGCCGTCGACGCCGCCGTAGAGATCCTCGGGGCCCTCGCGGTCGTCGGGTAGCGGACCGGACAGGGCATCCGGGTAGTGGACCGGACAGGGCGTCGGGAACGGCAGTCCCGGAGGCTCATCGGGGTGGTGGGCCTGGCGGTGCTCCTGCTCGCGGCGCTCCAGCTGTCCGGGATCGCACCGTGGGCACCGGCCGCGCATCCCGCGACACGTCCCGCGACCGAGCTCGACCCCGGCCTGGCCAGTGCGGTCCAGCAGGCGATCGACGCCGCTGCCGAGGTCGGCGTCGAGCTGTACGTCAACTCGGGTTGGCGTTCGGCGGCCGAGCAACGAGAGCTGTGGGACGAGGCGCTCGTCAAGTACGGCAGCGAGCAGGAGGCGGCGCGCTGGGTGCTCCCGCCTGAGCTCTCGGCACACGTGCAGGGGCTTGCCGTCGACGTGGGACCGTCGCAGGGAGCGGCCTGGCTGGCGGAGCACGGCCCGCGGTGGGGCTTGTGCCAGGTGTACGGGAACGAGCCCTGGCACTACGAGCTCACAGCCGAACCGGGCGGGACGTGTCCCGAGCTCGTCCCCGACGCGACCGCGCTGCTCGATGGTTGACCTGGTCGATGCAAGGGGCACGGTGCCCGACCGGCCGCCGCGGGCGCGTCAGCCGAGGGTGTCGGGGAGCTCGGGGGCGTCCTGGCCGAGGACGTGCTGGGCGAGGAAGCCGAGAACCACCTGGTACCAGACCTTGGCGTGCTGCGGGGTGAGCACCCAGTGGTTCTCGTCCGGGAAGTACAGGTACCGGTGCGGGGTGCGGCCCTCGTCGTCGGCAGCCAGCGCGGAGCGCGACAGCAGGTCGTACCAGAGCCGCAGCCCCTCGCCGATCGGCACCCGGTAGTCCTTGTCCCCGTGCACGACGAGCATCGGGGTGCGGATCTCGGCGACGTGCCGGTGCGGCGAGTACCGCTCGGCCATCTCGGCGGTCATCTCGCGCTCCCAGTAGTAGGCGAGGTCCGTCGTCGGGCCGAACTGGTCCAGCGCCCACAGGCTCGCGTGCGTGACGATCGCCTTGAACCGGTCGGTGTGCCCGGCGATCCAGTTGGCCATGTAACCGCCGAAGGATCCGCCCATCGCCGCGGTGCGGGTCTGGTCGATGTCCTCGCGCGCGACGACGGCGTCGGTGATCGCCATCAGGTCGGTGAACGGCTCGGCGCCCCACCGGCCCCAGCCGCGCTGGACGAAGTCCTGCCCGTACCCGGTGGACAGCGCCGGGTCGGGCAGCAGCACGGCGTAGCCCTGGGCGACCATCAGCCAGGGGTTCCACCGCCACGACCAGGTGTTCCACGAGCTCAGCGGCCCGCCGTGCACCCACAGCAGCAGCGGCGCGGGGCTCTCTGCGCTGCTGGAGTCCGGCAGCGCCAGCCACCCGCGCACCTCGGTCGCCTCGTCGTCCTGCCCGACGACGGTGCGCACCTCGGTGAGGTAGCCCGGCAGCGTGGGAGGGGGTGCGGGGGCGCGCAGCACCGTGACGGTGCCGGGCGGGCGGTTCTCCTCGGCGACGAGCTGGATGCGCACGGGGTGCGCCGGTGCGAGGTAGGAGCTGCGCATCGCGTAGACCACGCTCGCGTCCGGGGCGACCTGCAGGTCGGAGTACGCGTAGTCGTCGTCGGTGATCCGCGCGACGGTGTCCTGCTCGATGCCGATCGCGAAGACCGGTGCGCGCCCGTCCTGGTCGGCGGTGACCAGCAGTCCCGACCCGTCAGGGAGCCACTGGTGGCAGGTGGTCCACCGGTCCCAGTGCGCGGCGAGCCTGCGCGGCGCCGCCCCGGGCTCGTCCAGCGCGAGCACGTGCAGCGTGCGCCGCGGTGCCTCCTGTGGGGTGGAGACCGACTCGCGAACGTACGCCAGGGCAGATCCGTCCGGCGAGATCACCGGCTCGCCGAGGTCGGCCGACGGGTCGTCCACCAGCACGGTGTGCCGCCCGGAGTCGACGTCGATGCGCACCAGGATGCTGCGCTGCGCCCCGCGGGCCTGCGCGACGAGCCACGTCGAGACGACGAAGGTGCCGTCCGGGCTCAGGTCGTACTGCGCCTCGCGCAGCGCCTGCCCGGGGGACGGCGTCAGGTCGCTGACCTTCAGGTGCTCGATGCTCAGGCTCGCGACCTCCACGGCGCGCGTGGCGTCGTCGTCCCCGGCCCGGAAGTGCCAGCCGAGCAGGTGCGGTGCGTCCGGGCCCAGGTCGTGGTCCCAGTACCGGACCGGGTAGCCGTCGTGCAGCACCGCCTTGACCTTGGTGTCCTTGCGCAGGTCGCGCAGGGTCTTGTCCCCGGGCCCGTCGGCGGCGCCGGGCATCATGTCCGTGCTGAACACCACCGCGGGGGAGGACTGCGCGGTGCGCACGCCGCGCACCCCGCCGGGCCGGGTGGCCACGATCCGCGCCTCGCCGCCGCCGGCGGGCAGCACCCACAGCGCGGGCTCGTCGAGCGGCTTCTCGGCGTCCTCGGTCGAGTCGGCGTTCGGGCGCGAGGACGTGAACAGCAGGTCGCCGTCGGGCGTGAAGGCGGCGCCGGTCTCGCCCTGGGCGCTGCGGGTGAGCCGACGCGCGGGCCGCGCCCGGGTCGGGTACACCTCCCACAGCGCGGTGTGCACCTTGGTCCGGTCGTGGTTGACCGTGGAGACCTGGGTGACCAGCCGTGAGCCGTCGGCGGAGAGCACCAGGCCGGACATCCGCGGCAGGGCGACGTACTCGTCGAGGTCCCCGAAGGCGGTGGTGAGGACCGGCTGCTCGCCGCCGGTGCCGTCGTCGCCCGCGCCCGGGACGAGCTGGAGCGTCGGGCCGTTCTCGGCGGGTGGGCGCATCGGTGTCCTCCGGGTGTGCGGGCGGGCGGCGCCGGCGGTGCGCGCCACGAACGGTACGACAGTGTGTGTATCGACCCGGCGCGGAAACGGCTTGACCGCGGACCGGCACGGATCGTCCCGAATCCTGCCACCGTCATACTGGGCCGATGCGATCGGCGGGCGTTCGGCGGGTCGGCCTCCGCATCCTGCCGGGTCTCGCGCTCGCCGTCGTCGCCGCCGCGATCAGCCTCCTGGTGGCCGGGCGGTTCACCGGCGTCTCCGCGCTGATCGTCGCCATCGTCCTCGGTGTGCTCGCGCGGAACCTGCGGCTGCTGCCGGGGTGGGCGACCCCCGGGTCGGCCTGGACCGCGAAGCGCGTGCTGCGTGTCGGCGTCGTGCTGCTGGGGCTCCAGCTCTCCGTCCCCGCGGTGCTCGACCTGGGAGTCGGTGGTCTGACGGTGGTGCTGGTCACCGTCCCGGTGACGTTCGCCGCGACGCTGCTGATCGGGCGTCTGCTGCGGGTGCCGGCGACCATGACGCTCCTGGTCGCGACCGGTTTCGCGATCTGCGGTGCGGCGGCGGTCGCCGCGGTATCGGCCGTGGCGGACCCGGACGGTGAGCACGAGGAGGACACCGCGACGGCGATCGCGCTGGTCACCCTGTACGGAACGGTGGCGCTGGTGGTGCTGCCCGTTCTGGTCGGGCTGCTCGGGATGGGGGAGCGTGCCGCCGGACTGTGGATCGGTGCGAGTGTGCACGAGGTCGCCCAGGTGGTCGCCGCGGGCGGTGCGGTTTCCGCGGTGGCGCTCGCCGTCGCGACGGTGACCAAGCTCGGTCGGGTTGTGCTCCTCGCGCCGCTCGTCGCGACCGTCGGGCTGGTGCTGCGCCGTCGTGCGGTCCGGGACGGCGCAGCGGTCATCGGGCTGGGTCACCGCGGGCGCCCCCCGGTTCTGCCGCTGTTCGTGGCCGGCTTCCTGGCCGCGGTGGTGGTCCGCTCCACCGGGCTGCTGCCCGACGTCGTCCTGGACCACGCGCAGACCGTCACCACCGCACTGCTCACCGCCGCTATGTTCGGGCTCGGTACGGGGGTCGACGTGCGGACCCTGCTGCGGACCGGCGGGGGGGCGGCCGTGCTCGGTGGGGCGTCGACGCTGGTCGCGGCCGGTACTGCCGGGGCGGTCGTCGCGCTGGTGGCCCGCTGATTTCACCCGTTCGCGCACCCCGTACCCCCAGAATTGGGCTGGGAGCGGACAAATCGGGCGGGCACCGTGGGGCGGTGACGACTCTCACGACGGCGAGCGTGCCGGCGGGCCCGGACGACGGGCTCCGTCCGGCCGACGCGCCGACCCTCGTGAGCGTCCGACTCCTCGGTGGCTTCCAGGTCAGCGGCCCGGACGCGCGCCAGGCCGTCGGCACGGTCGCGAGGGCGGTGCTGGGAGCCCGTGACCTCGGCGGGGGCAAGCCCCGTCAGATCTTCGCGATCCTCGCCCTCGAGGCGGGCAGGGTCGTGTCGAAGGAACGCCTGATCGAGCTGCTCTGGCCGGAGCGTGCTCCCGCCGACGCGCAGGCGACCCTGGAGAGCTACGTCAGCGTGCTGCGGAACCACCTGCTCGCCGTCTGTGCGAGCCGCACCGGCCTGGTCCGCACGGCCGTCGCCGGGTACATGATCGAGCGGCACCGGGTGGAGCTGGACATCGACCGGTTCGCGTCGCTGGTCGGGCGCGCCGAGGACGCCGACCCGCACAGTGCCCACGGGCTCCTCCAGGAAGCGCTGGCGATGGCGCAGGCACCCCTTCTGGTCGAGGACTCGACGATCGAGTGGGCCGACGACGTCCGGCGCACCCACGCGCGGCGGGTCACCTCCGCGCTCGTCACGGCGGCCGAGGTCGCGGGCATGCTCGGGCACACCGAGCGCGCCCTCGAGTGTGCCGACCGCGCACTGGCCGCGGAACCGCACAACGAAGCGGCCTGGGCGGCGCTGCTGCGGGCGCTGGAGCACGCCGGTCGGCATGCCGATGCCCTGCGGGAGTACGGCGAGTGCCGCCGGGTGTTCGACGAAGAGCTCGGTTGCGCGCCCGGTCCGGTGATCCAGGACGTGCTGCCGCGGTTGCTCAGCGGCGCCGCGGAGACCGATGCCGAGCTCGGCGACCTGCTCGCGGCGTTGCTCAGGGTCCGGGATCACGTCCGCGACGGTGCTGCGGAGCCCGTGGGTGACGCGGTGTCGCTGCACGCGTCGGTCGGGCTGCTGGAGGACCTGCTGGCGCGCGCCCGCCCGCTCGAGCCGGCCGACGCCGTCGGCTGAGGCGGGTCTCCGTCCGGCGAGGGTGATAACGCGGGTGCAAACGCCCTCGGATCGTGGACGTCGACGCTGTTCGCACCCCATGGTTGTGCCCTGGCGGCCGACCGGGGCCGCCGTCGCGAGGAGGCCGGCGGTGCAGGTGGAGGACGTGGCGACCACGCGCGTGCTGGTGGTCGACGACCACGAGACGTTCGCGGAGCTGCTCTCGGGCGCGCTCGACCGGGAGCACGACCTGACCAGCGTGGGCCACGCGACCACGGCGCGTGACGCGGTCGACATGGCGCACCGGCTTCGTCCGGACCTGGTCATGATGGACGTCCAGCTGCCCGACGCCGACGGGTTCGTCGCCACCGAGCGGATCATGGCCGAGCTGCCGTGGACCCGCGTGGTCGTGCTCACGGCGCACACCGACCCCGGCTTCGTGCTGCGCGCCGCGGACGCGGGCGCCTGCGGCTTCCTGCCCAAGGACGGCTCCCTCGCACACATGCTCGCGACGCTCCGTGCCGCGACCCTGGGTGGATTCGTGTGCGACCCGGCACTGGTGGCGGCGACGCAGGCGGTGGCACGGACCACGGGTTCATCGCGCAACTCGGCGCCGCGCCCCGCGGCACCCGCACTGACACAGCGTGAGACCGAGGTGCTCGGCCTGCTCGGGCAGGGGCGGGTGGTGCGCGAGATCGCCGCGGACCTGGGGATCACCGAGGAGACCTGCCGCGGATACGTCAAGTCGATCCTGGCCAAGCTCGGCGCGCGCACCCAGCTCCAGGCGGTGGTCACGGCGTGGCGGATCGGGCTGCTGTCGGACGGCGATGGCTGACCCGGCGGAGCAGGACCGGGACAGCCGCGAGGCGGAGCGCGCCTCGGAGCGGTCCGAGGTGCGCGCCGCCGTCGTGCGGTTCCTGCTGGTGGGTCTGGTCACGGTGGGTGTGATCGGTGTCCCCGCCGCGCTGCTCATGCAGCACCTGGTGCGGGCACACACCCTCGATGCGCTCCGGGTCAGCACCGAGATGGCGGCCGCGACGATGATCGCGCCGCTGGTGGACGAGCGGTTCCTCGCCGGAGACCCCACGGCGCTGCTGCACATGCAACGCGTCGTGCACGGGCGGGTCGCGGACGGATCGGTCGTTCGGATCACGATTTGGGACCGGGACCGCAACGTGCTCTTCTCGGACGCCACCGAGCTGATCGGCGAGGCGTTCCCCGAGCACGACTGGCCGGAACGGCTGCTGGTGGGCGGGGAGACGACGGCGTCGTTCGAGGACCACGGGGACCCGGAGAGCCTGTACGAGCACCCGGACGGCCACTTCGTCGAGGTGGACACGCCGTTCGTCTCCGCATCCGGGGACGCCCTGATCTTCGAGGCCTACTACCCGGCTGACATCGTGCACGCGCAGCAGCGTGACCTGCTCCTCAAGCTGCTTCCGGTCGGACTGGGGATCCTGCTGCTGCTGCAGCTGGCGCAGCTCCCCACGGCCACCCGGCTGGCGGGGCGGATCCAGAGCCTTCAGGAGGGCCGGCGTCGTCTGCTGCGGCAGGCGGCCGCCGCCTCGGACCTGGAGCGCCGCCGGATCGCCCGTGACCTGCACGACGACGTGATCCAGACCCTTGCCGGGGCGAGCTACGCGCTCGAGTCGCTCGAGGAGCGGGTCGACGGACGAGCGCGACCGGTGATCACCCAGGCCGGTGCGGTCCTGCAGGGGAGCGTGCGGGAGCTGCGCGGCATGCTCACCGAGATCTACCCGGCCGACCTCGACATCCTGGGGCTGCCGCAGGCGGTCGACCGCCTCGCCGACCCGCTCCGCGCGCAGGGGGTCCAGGTGTCCGTGAGCGTCCCGGACGGCCTGGCCGTCGGGCCGGTCCGGGCGACGCTGCTGTACCGCGTGGCGCGCGAAGCGCTGACCAACACCCTGAAGCATGCGGAGGCCACCTCGGTGACGGTTCGGCTGCGGCAGGACGGGAGGGACGTCACCTTGGTGATCACCGATGACGGCCTGGGCTTCGACCCGGAACGCGCCGACGCCGAGAGCCTCGGTGACCGGGAGGTCGGCGCCGAGAACCCCCCCGGGTCGTCCGACCACCTCGGGCTCCGTCTGATCCGCGACACCGTCGGCGAGCTCGGCGGAAACGTCGACGTGAGCTCCACTCCCGGCGCCGGCACCCGCGTCACCGCGACCATCCCCCTCACCTGACCCACCAAAGTTGATCATGCAATCCGCCGTGATCATGCAATTCGGAGTTGCATGATCACGGGGAGTTGCATGATCACGGGGAGCTGCATGATCGGCCCTTGGGGGCGGGCGGTGGTGCTTCGCCCGCCCCCTGTCTGTCAGGCGCGGCGGTGGCGGAGGCGGAGTGCCAGGCCGCCGAGGGCGAGCAGCGCCAGCGCTGCCGCCACCATGCCGGTGGTGTCGGAACCGGTGGTCGCCAGGCCGGCGGGGAGCCGACCGCCGGGGAGACCGGTGCCCAGCACGCCCTGCGGACCGGCCTGCGCGATCGGCCCGGCCCCGAGCGGGTTGCTCGTCAGGCTGACGCCGGCGACGACCACCGCGTGCTCGACCGGGTCGCTGACCGCACCCGATGCGTCGGTGACGCGGTAGGTCAGGGTCGCCGTCCCGGTGAATCCGGGGGCGGGCGCGAACGTCGCCTGCGCGCGCTGGTCGACGGTCACCCCGGCCGTGGGCAGGAAGGAGCCGAACAGCCGCGCACTGCTCATCAACGTCACCGGCTTCGCCTCGCTGAGCGTCACCGTTCCCTGCAGCGGGGAGAGGTCACCGACCAGCTCGTAGGTGAACGGGCCGGTACCCACCGCCTGGGCGAGCGGGAAGGTGATGCTGCGTCCCGCCGTCGTGCGGGCCGTGGACGGAGCCATCAGCGTGACCGGTGTCGCCGGGCCGCCGATCCCGCCCGGTGCGTCACCGGTGCCACCGGTGTCGCCGATGTCCCCGGTCCCGCCTGGGACGACGCCGACGAGCTGGTCGTACCGGTACAGGTATCGCGCGGCGTCCTGCCGCTGCAGCGGCTGCGCCGGTCCGAACGTACCGCCCGTGCCCGCGATCCCCACCGAGGCGAGCCACTCGATCTCGGTGTGGTACGGGTGCGTCGTGGGCACGTCGGAGAACGTCGGCGTGGCCGGCGGGACGTAGTCGGTCGGCGCCGCCAGACGGTAGAGGTAGGCCGCGATCGCCAACCGCTGGATCGTCTGCGTGGTGCCGAAGGTTCCGTCGGGGTTGCCCGCCGACAGGCCCTGGTCGGCCATCCACATGATCTCCGTGTAGAACGGGTGGCCGGCCGGCACGTCACTGAACAGCGGCGTGGCCGGTGCGAGGTAGCCGGCGGGCGCCGCGTACCGGTACAGGTAGGCGGCGATCGCCTGACGCTGCAACGCCTGCGTCGTGCCGAACGTCCCGTTCGGGTTGCCCAGCGAGAGTCCCTGGTCGTGCATCCAGGTGATCTCGGTGAAGAGCGGGTGGGTGGGTGGCACGTCGGAGAAGTGCTGGACCACCGACGGTGCCGTCGCCTCACCCGTGAGCAGGATGGTCGACGACCCACCGACCGCGTTGTGCGTCACCGTCAGCGTGGCGGTGTGCACCCCGGCCGACGACGGCGCGAACGTCACGGTGATCGTGCAGCTGCCCGCAGCGGCCACGGCGGCGCAGTCCTCGCTCGTCGCAAGGAACGACGTCGCCTGGTCGCCGGCGATGCTCAGCCCGCCGACGGCCAGCGGGGCGTCACCGGTGTTCGTGATGGTCACGTCCTGGGTGACCGGCCCGCTGCCGGTCTCCAGCGACGCGAACGTCAGTGCTGTCGCACCGGCGGTCGCGACCGGAGCGTGCTCGGCCCGGACCACCTCGGTCGCCGGGGAGACCAGGCTCTCCGTCGTCCCGTGGTTGTCCACGAAGGTCAGGGCGACCCGGAGCTGACGTCCGACGTGTGCCTCGGTGACCGTGAGGCTCGCCGCCCGGGCCCCGGGGATGTTGGTGAACGTCGTGCCGCCTGTGCTGTCACTGACCTGCCACTGGTAGTTCAGCACCGTGGTCAGGTCACCGTCGTCGTTGGTGAAGCCGTCCGCGTCCGCCAGACCGACGCCCATCACCACGTCACCGACGACCGGTGCGGCGGTGTCGACGACCAGACCGGAGGCGGGGTCGTTGACGTTCGTCACCGGCAGCGTCGCCTGCGACGTGACGGTCTCCGTCGTCCCGGTGCCGTCCTGGAACGTGGCGATCACCCGCAGCGGCCAGCCGGCCTCGGCGTCGCCCGGCGTGAAGTGCGTGCCGACGCCGTCGACGGACGACGTCCACTCGCCCTCGTCGTCGGCCCACTGCCAGGTGTAGGAGACGGTGTCCCACTGCACGCCGTCGGGGTCGTTGAACGCCGGGATGATGCTCAGCTCGACGTCCTCGGTCGGCTCCAGCGTGCTGAAGTGGATCGTCCCGTAGGCCGCGCCGTTGCCGAGCCCGCCGACAAGGTCGACGACCTCGTCCGCGAACACGATCCGCTCGATGTTGTGCAGGATGTCCACGCCGGACGACAGACCACCGGCGTCCTCCTCGACGTGCGCCACCCGGAAGTAGCCCCCGGTGAGGTTGGTGATCACGTGGTTGGCCCGCACGTCCTCGTAGTAGGCGGTGTCGATCACGCCCTCCTGCATGCCCGGGGTGACGATCTCCCGGACGATCTGGATGTCGCCCGGGGCGAGCTCACCGCGGAAGATCCGGCCCTGGAACGGCTGCATCGACTCCTGTCGCTCACCGCCCGGACCGAGCAGGTAGACGTCCAGCGCGGCGTCGCCGTCGATGAAGTCGTCACCCGCACGACCTTCGATCAGGTCGCTGCCGGCACCGCCCAGGAGAATGTTGTTCGCCTGGTTGATGGCGATGAACGGCGTCGCGAACCGCGGGACGGCCCCACCGCCGAGCAGCTCACGCAGCCCGAGCACCCGGTCCAGGTGTGCCTGGGTCAGGGTGTGCCCGCCGTCGTTCTCGAAGGCGGGGTCTCCCGGGACGCTCATGCCGCGCAGCACGTCCGCCTTGTCCCAGCCGGACAGGCCCTCGATGTTGAAGAACCGCGAGCGCATGAGCGTGACGTTCGGCGGCTGGAAGATGCTGACGTCCAGGTCGGAGTCAGCGGCGAACGGGTCGTGCTTGTGCGTGACCCAGTCGAAGCCGAGCATGCCGGCGTGACGGTCGATGCCGTTGTTCAGCATGATGTCGTCACCGCCCTCGGCGTCGTGGTCGTCGTTGCCGGGGCCGCCGTAGAGGATGTCGGCCCCACCGTTCGGGTCGTTCTGGAAGGTCAGCGCGTTGTCGCCCTGCACCAGGTCGTGACCGCCTGAACCCTCCAGCCAGTCGTCACCCTCGTTGCCGGTGATCAGGTCGTTGGCGTTGCCGCCGCGGACGAAGTCGGTGTCCGCCCCGGCGAACGACTGGGTGATCTCGTTGCCGTGCAGGATGAAGTCGCTGCCGGTGTTGCCGAAGATCAGGTCCAGACCGGAACCGGCGTTGATCGCGTCGTCGCCGGGTCCGCCGTGCAGCGTGTCGTCACCGAACTGGTCGGTGATGACGTCGTTGCCCGCGTTGCCGTGGATGGTGTCGTCGCCCTGGCCGCCTTCGAGGTTGTCGTCGCCCCCGTGGCCCCAGATCGAGTCGTCACCCTTGTCGCCGCGGATGGACTCCCCGGCCTCGGTGCCGTGGATGACCACGTGCTCCTCGCCGTCGTACCGCCAGACGCCGCCCACCTGGCTCAGCCCGGCAGGCATGGGGTCGGGGAGGTTCGTCAGGTCGAAGACGTAGTCCGGGCTGGCGAAGATGTCGGCCGGCAGCAGCGTGGCGTCCGTGGTCCGCATGACCAGCTCGGAGAAGGAGTTGTTCTCGAGCTGGTGGATCAGGTTCAGCCCGATGGTGCGGTTCAGGTAGTAGAACCGGTCGGCGTTCTGCAGCGACTCGAGGTGCTGCTCGAACACGTAGTTGAACGTCGAACCGAGGATCCCGCCGAACACCAGGCCGTCCTCGGCGAGGCCACCGACCCAGAAGTCGACGTCGTCCAGACCGGACTGCGACGCCGGCAGGCTCATGAAGTCGACGTCGCCGACCAGGACCTGCGCGGCCGCCCGCTTCTCGTCGACCGTGGTCGCGGCCTCGATCGACGGGTGGTCGCCGTACGCGGCCACGAAGTTGACGATCGACGCCTCGTGACGCAGGGAGAGCTGGAAGTCCTGCCAGCTGTCGTACGGCTTGAGGTTGCCGTCCTGGGTGAGCTCCCAGAACGCCTTCCGCGCCTCCTGCAGCGTGGGCATACCGGTGTCGCGGGCGCGGGCCATGTTGATCGCGGCCAGGTCGAGCGGAAGTCCCAGCAGGTTGTTGCGCAGGGTCGGCACGATGAACTCGTCGATGCCGTTGCCGGTCTGCTTCGCGGTGCCCATGATGATCGCGGCGGCACCCTGGTCCGGTGTCAGCCGCCCGCCGTCGGTGAACGCGGACGGGTTGAGGAAGGCGCCCAGCAGCGGCAGGTCCTCGGTGCCCCAGCCCTCGCGGGCGAAGGTGTCGGTGAGCATCGAGTGCCCGAACCGGTACACGACGTGCGCGAACTCGGCCGGGATCGCCGCGTTGAGGTCGGCGTGGTACGCCGTCTCGTTGAGCGGTTGGTTGTCGATGGTCGGCACGACGGTCCGCGCGAACTCCTCGAAGACCAGGTGCTGGTACTCCATCTCGGTCACGAACCGCGCGGCCTGGAAGAGGCGCTCGCCGTAGTCCCAGACGCCGCTGTCGTCCTGCCACTTCGCGATGAAGTCGGCGTCGCCGGTCGCGGCCAGCACGTCCTTGATGTGGTCGACGACCCGGTTGTGCTCGGCGTGGAACACGTGGTGCACGGCGCTCAGGCCGATGTTCTCGTTGCCGCGACCGTCGCCGGTGATGTAGTGCGAGTCGAGCAGCGCGGCGTCGTAGACGGCAGGGGTGCCGTCCTGGTTGATCCCGGGCGCGGCGCCGTTGGCGATGTCGTCCAGGAAGGCGTGCCCGACCCGCAGGGCCGCGCTCGCGTCCACCGGCGCGGCCGGGTCGCCCTCGACCAGCACGCGGTTCGACGCGAGGTCGCCAAGGTCCGGGTCCTCCAGCACGACGAGCTGGGGGTAGCCGTTCGCTCCGGGGATGAAGCGGCCGTACGGGTCGGCCGCGACCATCGGGATGTCCAGCACGTCCAGGTCGTCGAGCTCGATGCCGAGCTGCGTGCGCACGTGCGTCTTGACGTCGGCCCAGGTGGTCAGACCGTCACCGACGCCGTCGCCGTCCACGTCCTGCCCGTTGAGCAGGCGTCCGGTCGGCACCGGGCCGTCGGGGGTCGCGGTGTACTCGCGGATGAAGACCTGGTGCGAGGGGTGGGAGGTGTAGGTCTGGTTCTGGTCGACGAACGGTGTGGTGCGGTTCTCGTGCTGCACGACGCCTTCGGAGTCCACGTGCTGGGTCGCGCGGGTCAGCATGAGGAAGTTGGTGTGCCCGTCGGGGTCGTACAGCGGGTCATCCTCCTGGAGAGGCACGACGACGGTGCCGTTCCCGCCCTTGGAGACCATGTCCAGGCCGTGGTCGAAGAACTGTCCGAACAGCGTGAACCACGTGCTGAACGGCGCGGAGAGCCCCTCGTCGGGCGACTCGTTGGGGATGAAGATGTCGCCCGGCCGGCCCACGGTCGCTCCGACGAGCGTGCCGACGTCGACCGCGTCGATCTCGATGCGCGCCTGGGCCG
This sequence comes from uncultured Actinotalea sp., assembly GCA_964416715.1. GTDB lineage: Bacteria > Actinomycetota > Actinomycetes > Actinomycetales > Cellulomonadaceae > Actinotalea. The sequence goes on from CAYQFJ010000004.1 coordinate 13,189, forward strand.
ATGCCGGATCGGCCGTGCCGGTGTTGGTGACGGTCAGGGTGTGCTCACCGGCACCGAGCCCGGTGGCCTCGAAGACGACCGCCTGGTAGGCCCAGGTCGGCGAGTACAGGTCGACCTGGACCGGCGTGCCGCCGTCGACGGAGACGTCGGCGACACCGCGGGACGGACCCTGGGCGGCGATCCACCGCACCGCGGAGCCCTCGAAGGCCACGTCGACCGACGCGCCGGCCTCGTCGGTGTACAGGTACGCACCGTCGGCGCCCGAGCGACGGTCCGGCGTGGACGCGGGGATCCAGCCCTCGGTCACGGTCACTGCGGGGTCGCTCTCCTCGAGCCGCGTGAACACGAGGTCACCGGGGTGCTCGAGCGTCGGAGCGTTGATGACGGAGTTGTCGGTCGACTCGGCGGCGGCGACCGCGGCAGGGTTGTTGGTCGTCTGGTCGACGATGAGGTTGCTGATGATGCGTGGCTCCGGGTCGTAGACGAAGCCCTCGCTCTGCGTGTACGACGTCGGGGTGCCCGGTGCGCCGCCGGGCGCCCCCGGAGGTATGGGGTAGGCATCGCGATAGTGCGGGGCGACCAGGCGGGGGAACAGCTCCAGCCCCGCGCCGAACCGCTCCTGGTCCGGCATCAGGTTGTTGAATGAGCCGTCGACCGTCCGCAGTCCCCACGCCAGCCGGGACTCGGGCACGCAGGTGCCGGAGAGGTCGGTGCGGTCCTCGCACAGCAGGCTGTACTCGGTGTCCCCGGTCCGCAGTGCCTCGGCGTGGTTCTCCGAGATCTCGATCTGCTTCAGGATGAACTCGAGGTCGGCCCGGTTGACATGGAACTCGGGGTCCTCGTCCGTCACCGCGACGGCGCCGGTGCCGGTCCACGCCAGCCCGGCGAACGCCATCACGGCACTCAGACCGGAGGCGACGAAGGCGCGGGTCCGGTGGCGTCGGCCGTTGGTGCGCCGTGCGTGCCTGGGGAGCCGGGGGGCGGGGTGCTGGAGCGGTGAGCGGGACATCGAGGGCCTCCGTGGTGCGGTGCTGCGGGGGTGGTGCGGGGGGTGGTGGTGCGGGGTGCCGCCGTCGGCGTCGGGCCGCGTTGGGTGTGGCGCCGGTCGGTGGCGTTCGATGCTTGTCGCGCGACCCTGGGGAAACCTTGGGAAATCACCCATATGGGCTAAATCCGGTCAAACCGGACCGGGTGAAAAAGCGTCGCGGACCGTCGCCTCACGGTCGGTACCGGCTGCTCGTGGTGCTGGTGGCGTGAAGTGACCAGTGGTGGCCCGCCGGTTTGGGTAGGACGGCGGACGCGGCGCGGCCGAACGCGTCCCTAGCGTCGAAGACATGTCCGGTACCGCCGTCATCGCAGGTCTCGTCTCGACGATCGTCTTCGCCGGCAGCATGCTGCCGATGGTCGTCAAGGCCGTGACGACCCGGGACCTGGAGTCCTACAGCCTGGGCAACCTCGCGCTGGTCAACGGCGGCAACGCCGTGCACTCGTTCTACGTCTTCTCGCTGCCCGCCGGCCCCATCTGGATCCTGCACACGTTCCACGTGGTCACCTCGGTGATCATGCTCGTGTGGTACCTGAGGTTCGCCCGGCGGGCCGATCGATCCCGGAGGAACCCGTGTCCACCATCCCCGCAGACCTCGCACCTCGTGGCGACGACGTCGTCGACACCGTGATCGTCGGGGCGGGCCAGGCCGGCCTCGCCACCGCGTACCTCCTGACCCGGGACGGCCACGACTGCGTGGTTCTCGACGGCGGTCGCCGGGTCGGGGACTCCTGGCGCCACCGGTACGACTCCCTGACCCTGTTCACCCCGAACCGGTACAACGGGCTGCCGGGTATGCCCTTTCCCGGCGCCCCGTGGGACTTCCCGGGCAAGGACGCCGTCGGTGACCACCTGGAGGCGTACGCGACGCGGTTCGACCTGCCGGTGCAGCTGGGTACGTGGGTGCATCGCGTCCGTCCCGCCCTGGACGGGTTCGAGGTGGAGACCAGCCGCGGCCGGACGACGTGCCGGAACGTCGTGGTCGCCACGGGGCTGGGCAGCGGGCTGGGCAGCGGCACACCGCAGGTGCCGTCCTTCGCGGCCGAGCTGGACCCGGCGATCACCCAGCTCCACGCCCGGGACTACCGGCGCCCCGGCCAGATCCCGGACGGCCCGGTGCTGGTGGTCGGGGCCGCCCACTCCGGCTGCGACATCGCGCGGGAGCTCGCGGCGACCCACCGGACCACGCTCGCCGGGCGGGACCCCGGTCAGATCCCGCTCTCCTGGGACAGCCGAGCGGTGCGGGTGGTGCTGCCGGTCGCGTTCTTCCTCCAGAAGCACGTCAAGACCCGCCGCACCCCGATCGGACGACGCGACCGGACCTACGTGCTCAACCACGGAGGGCCGATGCTCCGGGTCAAGCGCGCGGACCTCGAGCGCGCCGGGGTGGCGCGTACCCACGCCCGCGTCGTCGGCGTCCGCGACGGCCTGCCGCTGCTCGACGACGGGTCCATCGTGGAGGCGACGACCGTCGTCTGGGCGACCGGGTACCGCCACGACTACTCCTGGCTCGACCTGCCCGTGCTGGACGCCTCGGGCTGGCCGCGGGAGCTGCGCGGGGTGGCGACGGACGTGGACGGGCTGTTCTTCTGCGGGCTGACCTACCAGTACGCGTTCGCGTCGATGGACCTGCTCGGTGTCGGCCGTGACGCGGCGTACGTGGCCCGACGGATCCGGGCGCGGCAGCGATCACGGCGCGCGCTGCCCGCGGGGACTGCTCGAGCGTCTTGAGCCCGAAGCCCGGGACGCGCGGGTCGCCGCGCAGTACCGTCGTGGTGGAGGACACGACGATGGATCCTGGCCGGCCGGCGGCGACCACCGAAGACCTCGTCGCGCGCGGCGTCGCAGCGCACCTGACCGGTGACGACGACGGCGCGGTCTCCGCGCTCCAGGAGGCCTACCGCCTCCAGGTGCGGGACGGCGCCGTCGAGGTGGCGCTGCGCTCGGCGTTCCTGCTGGCGCTGGTCTTCGGCACGACGGGCCGGCCGTCGTTGTTCAACGGTTGGCTCGCCCGGGCGCGCCGGCTGCTCGACGAGGTGCCCGACGACGAGGCGCGCTCGGGTGCGCGGGGGTACGTCGCCGCGCTGGAGATGCACCAGGGGCTCGACACCGGCGAGTTCGAGAGCGTCGGGCCGCTCGCCGCCGAGGTGGCGACCATCGGACGACGCCGGCACGAGCCGGACCTGATGGCCCTGGGGCTGGTCTCCCAGGGCCGCCACGCGATCTACGCCGGTGACGTGCCGCAGGGTCTCGCACTGCTGGACGAGGCGATGGCCGGTGTGCTGGCCGGGGAGGTCGCGGACCTGGTGGCCGGTCTGGTGTTCTGCGCGGCGATCGAGGGCTGCCAGGAGATCGGTGCGATCGACCGGATGTGCCAGTGGACGTCGGGTCTGACCACCTGGTGCGCCGACCAGAAGCCCGGGATCACGGTCTTCGGCGGGGAGTGCGCACTGCACACCGGCCAGGTGCTCCGGCTGCGGGGCGAGTGGACCGAGGCGATCGCCGAGTTCGCCGCGTCCCGCGCGCGGTACGACGGCCAGGGACAGCCGGTCGCCGCGGGGTACGCCGAGATGGAGCGCGGCGACCTGCTGCGCCTGCGCGGTGAGCTGTCGGCGGCCGAGGCGGCCTACGAGACCGCCGCCTCGTACGGGTGCGACCCGCAGCCCGGGCTGGCGCACCTCTGGCTGCTGCGCGGTCAGCGTGCCGCGGCGACCGCCGCGGTCCGGCGCGTCCTGGACGAGACGGTGACTCCCGCGCGTCGGGCGGGGCTGCTGCCGGCCGCGGTGGACGTGCTGCTCGGAGCCGGGCTGGTGGACGAGGCGCAGCCGCTGGTCGACGAGCTCGACGACCTGGCGCGGATGACGGGGTGCGCGCCGATCGCCGGGTCCGCGGCGTACGGTCGCGCAGCCCTCGAGCTGGCACGCGGCGACGCCGCCGGGGCGCTGCCCTACGCCCGCCGGGCGGCGCAGACCTGGGGTGGGGTGGGGTGCCCGTTCGAGGTCGCGCGCTCGCAGACGGTGGTCGCACGGTCGCTCGTGACGCTGGGCGACCGTGAGTCGTCGCTGGGTGCACTGCAGACCGCACGCTCGATCTTCGAGACGCTCGGTGCCGTGCCCTCCGTCCGGGAGCTGGACGTGCTGCTGACCGGCGACGCTCCCTCGCGGCGGTCGCTCGCGGGGCTCACCCCACGTGAGCTCGAGGTGCTGCGGCGGGTGGCCGCCGGCAGCAGCAACCGGCAGATCGCCACCGCGCTGGTGCTCAGCGAGCGCACCGTCGCGCGGCACCTGAGCAACATCTTCACCAAGCTCGGGGTCGACTCACGGACCGCCGCCGCCGCCTTCGCCTACGAGAACGGTCTGGTCTGACCCGAGCCCGCGGCAGGGGTGTGTCGGGTGGGCGGCCGTGTCGGTGGTGGGGGCTAGCGTCGCGATCATGCGGATCCTGCACACGAGTGACTGGCACCTGGGCCGGACGCTGCACGGTGTGGACCTGCTGACCCACCAGGCGGCGTACCTGGACCACCTGGTCGACGTCGTCGGCTCCGAGGGGGTGGACGCGGTCGTCGTCGCCGGCGACGTGTACGACCGTGCGATCCCCCCGGTGGAGGCGGTGCAGCTGCTCGGTGACGCGCTCGCACGGTTGAGCCGGCGGGTCCCGGTGGTGCTCACGCCGGGGAACCACGACTCGGCGATCCGGCTCGGTTTCGGTGCGGCGCTGCTGCGTGACGGCGTGCACGTACGGGCGCGGGTGGCCGACGTCGGGCAGCCGGTGGTGCTGGCCGACGAGCACGGGCCGGTGCTGGTCCACGCGCTGCCCTACCTGGACCCGGACGCGGTGCGGCGTGAGCTGGCCGACGGCGAGCCGGACCAGGACGGCACGGTCCCGTCGCTGCCGCGCTCGCACGAGGCCGTGCTCGCGGCGGCGATGCGCCGGGTGCGGGCGGACCTGGACCGGCGGTCGACGTCGGGTCGGGTACGCAGCGTCGTGATGGCGCACGCCTTCGTCGTCGGCGGGCGGGCCTCCGACTCCGAGCGGGACATCCGGGTCGGTGGGGTGGACTCGGTACCGGCCGGCGTGTTCGCCGGTGTGGACTACGTGGCGCTCGGCCACCTGCACGGACCGCAGCAGATCGGCTTCCCGGACGAGGCCGGGGACGGGCGCGGTGGCGGTGGCGGTCGCCCTGCCCCGCTGCTGCGGTACTCCGGCTCACCGCTGGCGTACTCGTTCTCCGAACGGAACCACCGCAAGTCCTCGGTGATCGTCGAGCTCGGGCCGGACGGCGTGACCGGTGCCGCCGAGCTGGTGCCGGCGCCCGTGCCGCGAAAGCTCGCGGAGGTCACCGGGGGGCTGGCCGACCTGTTGGGTCCGGCCGGGGAGGCGCACACCGGTGACTGGGTCCGGGTGGTCGTCACGGACGACGCGCGTCCCGCCGACCTCTACGCGCGGGTCCGGTCGCGGTTCCCGCACGCGCTGGCGGTCGAGCACCGTCCGGCCGGAGGGCACCGGACCGGTGGTGCGGCGGCCGTGGCGGGCGGTCGGGACCCGCTGGAGGTGGCCGAGGAGTTCGTCCTGCACGTGACCGGGGCCGCGCCGTCCGACGCCGAGCAGGACGTGCTGCGGCGCGCGTACGAGCACGTGCTCGCGGCGGAGCGGAGCGCCTGATGCACCTGCACCGCCTGACCTTCCGGGCGCTCGGGCCGTTCGCCGGTGAGCACACGATCGACCTCGCCGCGCTCGGCAGCTCGGGGATCTTCCTGCTGGAGGGCCCGACGGGGGCGGGCAAGTCGACGATCATCGACGCGATCGTGTTCGCGCTGTACGGGAAGGTCGCCTCCGAGCACGCCAGCGAGGACCGGTTGCGCTCCGGCCACGCCGACCCGCAGGCCGAGACGTTCGTCGACCTCGTGCTGGAGACCGGGTCGGGCGTGTACCGGGTGCGCCGCACGCCGAGGTTCGAGCGGCCCAAGCGCAGCGGGTCGGGGACCACGACCCAGCAGGCCTCGGTGCGGTTGTGGCGGCTGACCTCCGCCGACCGGCCGGACGACGGCGAGCTGATGTCCCAGCGGCTGGACGAGGCCGGGGCGGAGCTGCAGCGGATCGTCGGCCTGGACCGCCGCCAGTTCGTACAGACCGTCGTGCTGCCTCAGGGCGAGTTCGCGAGCTTCCTGCGAGCGGCCCCGGAGGACCGCCGCGGTCTGCTGCAGAAGGTCTTCGGTACGGAGGTCTACGAGCAGCTCCAGCAGCGTCTGGAGCGTATGCGTGCCGACGCCGCCCGCGCCGGGGAGTCGGCACGGCAGGCGGTGCACCGGGCGGTCGCGAGGTACGTCGGTGCCGCGGACCTCGATCCGGACGCGGCCGAGGGGCTTCGGGCGGCGGGCCCGGACGCCGGTGATCCGTCGGGGCTGATCGAGCTGATCGACGTGCAGACCGCCGCGATCGAGCATCGCGCCGCGGATGCGGAGCGGACCGCAGCGTCAGCGGCGGCACGGCAGGCGACCGCGCAGCGGGAGCTGGACCAGGCACGGAACCGCGTGGCCGCCCTGCGGCGCCGGGCCAGGTTGCGGGTCGAGCACGCCGAGCTGGAGGCCCGGGCCGAGGAGCACCTGGCGGACCGTGCCAGGCTGACCGTCGCCCACCGCGCCCGGGCGGTGCAGCCGCTGGTCGCCGGGGCGGACCAGGCCGAGCGCACCGTGCGGGCGGCGACCGACGCCGTCGTGCGGGCGCGGGCAGCAGCACCGGCCGACCTGCACGGCCAGGTCGAGGAGGCGGCGGAGCCGGAGCTGCAGCGCAAGATCCTCGGCGTCGAGCGTGACCGGTGCACCGCCGTCGTCGCGACGCTGGCGCGGCTCGTGGAGCTCGAGGCTGCGCTGCCGGGCCGTCGTGCCGTGCTCGCGCGCGACGAGGCCGAGCGGGACACGCAGCGCACCGAGCACGCGCGGTTGACGAGCGCCCTGGCCGCGCGCCCGGAGGAGCGGACGGTCCTGACCGAGCAGGTCGCCGATCAGCAGCGGTTGGCGGGCGGACTCGAGCTGGCGCGGCAGCGGCACGAGGCCGCGGGCGACAGGCTCAGCGCCGCGACCGACGTGGAGCGGCTGATCGGTGAGGTGGACGCGGCCGAGACGGCCGTGAGGCGGGCGGCGGAGCAGGCGGCCGCCGCCGTACGTGGCGCCGGTGAGCTGCAGTTCGCGCGCATCGCCGGCATCGCCGGGGAGCTCGCCGCGGGCCTGCGCCCCGGAGACCCTTGCCCGGTCTGCGGAGGCACCGATCACCCCGTCCCGGTGTCGCGCGACCCGCGGGGCGTCACGCCGGAGGACCTGGCGGCCGCCGAGGAGCACCGGACTCGCGCCGACGAGGCGCTCACCGAAGCGCGCGCGAGGCTGACCATGCTGACCGAGCGGCTGACCGGGCGTCGGGCAGCCGCCGGTGGCCTGGACGTCGCGGCCGCCACCGAGCAGGCGGAACGGCTACGGGAGGGGGTGGCGGAGGCCGAGCGGGCGGCGGAGCTCCTCGTCACGTCCCGGGAAGAGCTCGACGCGTTCGACGCCGAGACGGACGCCCTCGGTCGGCGGGTCTTGGAGCTTGCCGCGACGCTCGCCACCCGGGACGCCGCGATCAAGGAGCAGCGAGCGCAGATCGGGAGGGACGCCGCGGAGGTCGACGCCGCGCGCGAGGACGCCGTGAGCGTGGCCGACCGGTCCTCGGAGCTGACGGAGCGGGTCCGGCTCGTCGACGCGTGGTCCGGTGCGCTGTCCGCGCTCGAGGTCGCGCTCGACCGGAGCGCGACCCGCGCCGAGGAGCTCGCCGAGGCCCTCGCGGCGCACGAGTTCGCGGACGTGACCGCGGTGGCCGACGCCGTCCTCGGCGAGGAGGCGCTGACCGCGCTTGACCGTCGCGTCAACGAGCACGAGGCCGCGGTGGCCCGGGTGACCGCCGGCCTGGCCGACCCCGAGCTCGGGAGCGTCGCCGACCTGCCGGACGACGCCGTGATCGACCTCGACTCCCTCCTCGCCGCCCACACGACCCTGGCCCGGGAGGCGTCCGACGCGGTGGCGGAGGCGGCTCGGCTGCGTCAGCGTGCCACCTCGGCGTCGGCTGCCGCCGCAGAGGTGGACCACGCCTGCGCCGAGTCGGCCGAGGTGCTCGAACGAGCCGCACCCGTCACCCGGATGGCCGACCTCGCGGCCGCCGGCGGGAGCGAGAACGCCCGGCGGGTGACCCTGGCCACCTACGTGCTGATGCGGCGGTTCGAGGACGTCGTCGCCGCCGCGAACGCCAGGCTGGTCACGATGTCCTCCGGTCAGTTCGAGCTGGTGCGCAGCGACGACCGGGAGGACGTGCGTGCCCGCCGCACCGGCCTGGCGATGAAGGTGGTCGACCACCACACCGGGACCGCCCGCGACCCGCGGACCCTCTCCGGCGGGGAGACGTTCTACGTGTCGCTCTGCCTGGCCCTGGGCCTGGCCGACGTGGTGGCCGCGGAGGCCGGGGGGATCGACCTGGGCACGCTGTTCATCGACGAGGGATTCGGCACGCTCGACGCGGACACCCTCGACGTGGTGCTCACTGAGCTCGGCCGGTTGCGTGACGGCGGGCGGACCGTCGGCGTCGTGTCCCACGTCGATGCGCTGAAGCAGTCGGTGGCCGAGCGCATCGAGGTGCGCAGGTGCGCCGACGGTTCGAGCACGCTGACGGTGCGGGCCTGAGTCACCAGGTCCATCCGCGGGAGGCGAGCTCGACCTCCTCCCGGAGGCGTTCCGGCTCGGTGCGGTTGCGACCGTACCGGTGCTCGGCTTCGTCGAGATCGATGCCCGCGAGACGGCAGGCCTGCGCGAGGAGGTCGTCGTAGGCGTGCTGAGTGGCCTGGAACCGGCGGGCCCGGGCCCAGATCCTCGGGTCGTCCTCGATGCTGCGGAGCTGCGCGGCGATCACGCCGAGCCGGATCTGGACCGACAGCGCGTCGAACGGGTCCACCTCGTGCTGCGGCCGGACCCCGTCCTTGCCGGTGCCCCCACTGCGCCGGTCCGCGCGCCGTGTCCGCCATCGATCCACCACGTCGGCCGCGCGCGACTGCCACCGCGGGGGCGGATCGCCTCGCAGCACGAACGACGCGAGCAACCCGTACACCACCGCGGGGAGCGTGAGCCAGAAGATCGACTGGGCAACCATGGCGGATCCTCGTCGTCGAGGTGGTCCCAAGCGTAGTTCGGCGCCCCGGCCCACGCCATAGATCCGGCTCCTCGACCGCCTCCGGTCCCTGTCCGGCTCCGTCCGTCACCCTGACAGCTTTGTCCGCCGCACTGAGCCGTCCGCTCGTGGCCGTCGGCGTGTCGGGGCGACGCGGCCCCCGGGACAGGCAACGGTGGGTGGGAGCGATGCGAACGTTCACATCGCGGCAGCGCCGGTCGATGAGCAGACCAAGGAGTTCGAGCCGTCACAGCCCACACGGAGGTGGACATGACAGCGACGGTGACGCCGACGGTTTCCCAGCCCTGGCCTGAGCGCCCCCGTCCGGCCTCCGCCCGCCGCGGGCTGTCCCTGCACGGCACCGAGGGTCCCGACGGACAGCCGGTGACCTGGCATGTCACCGCGCTGGCGGACGACGGCGCTCCCGGCACCTACCTCGTCGAGCGGGCCGACGGCGACATCCACAACCCTGCCGTGTGGATGCAGGCCCAGCGCGAGGCGTCGACGGTGGGTGAGGACGAGGTCTTCGAGCTGGTGCGTCGGGTGATGTTCAGGGGCTGACGGGCGCCGCTGCGAGCCCCAGGAAAGCCCCGAGCTCCGCGAGCCGGTCCGGACGCGTCGGCAGGTAGTCGGTGAGGTGCGCGGACCGCACGATCACCGCGCACCACTGGCCCCGGGAGATCGCCACGTTGACCCGGTTCCGGTTCAGCAGGAACTCCATGCCGCGCGGGACGTCGTCGGCGGACGACGCGGCGGTGGTGACGATCACGACGGGTGCCTGCCGTCCCTGGAACTTGTCGACCGTGCCGACCTGCACCTCACCCAGCCGCGCCTCGCTCAGCGCGCGCCGCACCGTCGCCACCTGCGCGTTGTAGGCGGCGACCACGATGACGTCGCCCGGCTCGAGCGGCCGGTCCGCTCCCGCCTGCGGGTCACGCCAGCGACGACCGACCATCCCCCGCACCTGGGTGACCACCTCGGCCGCCTCCTGGGACGAGGCGACCGCGTTCCCCTCGTGCTCGACGAGCACCGTGTGCACCCCCGGCTCGACACCGGCCAGCGATCGCTCTGCGGTGTGCGGCATGGAGGACAGACGACCCCCGTACGACAGGTGGGAGACGGCGGCGCACAGCGCAGGGTGCATCCGCCACGTCCGGTCCAGGAAGTAGCCGAGCTGGTCGGGCAACGTGTCGCGTCCGTCGGTGAGCCAGCCGAGCGCGGAGTCGTGCACCGGCTCCGGGTGCCGGCCCTGGCTGACCTGCGGGAGCTGCTGCGGGTCACCGAGCAGCAGGAGACTGTGCGCGGCACCCGACACCGCGACCGTGTTGGCCAGGGCGAACTGGCCGGCCTCGTCGATCACCAGCAGGTCCAGGGGAGCCACCGGCAACCGGGCGGCGTTGGTGAAGTCCCAGACCGTCCCGCCCACCACGTACCCGCCGGACTGTCCCGCGTAGAACGCGGTGAACCCCGTCGGGTCGAGCGCGGTCCACGGCTGCGCGTCACCGGCCTGTGACGACTTCTGGCCCGGTGACACTTTCTTGCCGATCCGCGCCGCAGGCACGCCGGCCGCCGCCACGGCGCTCAGCATGTTCTCCACGACCGCGTGGGACTGCGCGACCACCCCCACGCTCCACCCCCGGTCGACCAGCCGGGCGATCACGTGCGCTCCGGTGTACGTCTTCCCGGTTCCCGGTGGACCCTGCACGGCGAGGTAGGAGCCGTCGAGGTCGAGCAGGGCCGCCGTGATCGCGTCGACGTACCCGCCGACCCCGTCCGGCGTCGGCAGCCGACCACCGTGCTTCGTCCGAGGTGGTCGCCGCCGCAACAGGTCGACCGCGGGCTGGTGCAGCAGGCCGCCCGGTGGGCCCTGGACCTCGTCGCCCTGCCCGCCCCCCGGCAGGTTCGCGGCCGCCTCGGTGGCCACCGCGCGGATCGCCGCGGCGATGCCCTTGGTCGGCGGCTGACGACCGGGGACGATCGCCATCGGCAGGGCTCCGTGCGGCTCGTCCCCGGCGCGCAGCCCTTCCTCCACCAGGAGCACGTCGTACATCGTCCCGTCGATCGACTCGGAGCTCACGGCGAGGACCTCGACCTTGCTCGTCCAGCCCCGGTGCCCCTCCTGCGGCGTGACGGCGCAGTCCGGTGCCGGCGGGTCGTAGAGCGCGAAGACCTGCGAACCCGCCCGCAGCTCGCTGCCCGGGTCGAGCTCGCCCGCCATCCGCAGCACCCGGCGGAGGGTGCGTGCCCGGGCCGGCACGTACCAGGGCTCGACCACGCGGACCGACCCTGGTTCGGCCACCAGCACGCTCCGGGCGTCCACCCACTCCTCCGGGTCGCTGACCAGTCGGTCGAAGTGCGCCCACCAGAACGGCTTCTCCTCGCGCCAGTGGTAGCCGAGGCACGCCGCGACCATCGCGACGGCCTGACGGTCCGCGTCGCGCGG
>CAYQFJ010000004.1:24870-53325 GCA_964416715.1 uncultured Actinotalea sp.
TCCGCGTCGTCGTCGGCCACGCCGTCCGGCCCGTCGGAACCCGACGATCCCTCGCCCGGGAGGCCGGGAAGGACACCGTGCTCGGCCGCCCGGTCCAGCAGCCAGTCGCGCAGCCGCAGCGTGGAGAGGCAGTCGTACTCGTTGTACTCCGCGATGGAGCCGAGCCGCTCCTGCCAGCCGGCCAGGTCGCCGTCGTCGCGCATCTGGCAGGCCTCGGCGTACTCGATGATCGAGTCGCCGGCGGTGGTCACCTCGCCGGAGCGCGCGTCGTCCATGTACAGCGGTTCGAGCTTCTTGAGCGAGTACGAGTCCTGCCCGGTACGCAGGCTCGCGCGCACGGTGGCGTACAGGTCGACCAGCACGCCGTCGCGCAGCAGGTCGTCCACCGCGTCCTCGCCCACTCCGTGCCGCCCGGCCAGCCGCAGCAGCGCCGTCCGCTCGTAGGCGGCGTAGTGGTAGACGTGCATCTGCGGGTACTGCGCCCGGCGCTCGGTCAGGTAGGCCAGGAAGTCGACCAGCGCCTGACGCTCCTGCCCCCGGTCGTGCGCCCAGAACGGCCGGAAGGTCGGCCGGTCGCCGGGGTTCTCCGGCTGCTCGACGACGCCGAACAAGTACTCGAGCCCCCAGTCGGCCGACCCGTCCTCGGTCCACAGCGGATCGCCCTCGAAGTCGAAGAAGACGTCACCCGGTGCGGGCGGCGGGAGCGTCCCGACGACCTCCGGCGCGAACAGCTCGTACGGCACCTCGCCGGACCCCGCCGACTCCTCCGTGACCTCCGAGCCGTCCGGACCCTCCGTGGACCCTTCGCCCGCGGGTTCGCGAAGCACCTGCAGCCGTGCCTGCGCCCGGAGCCGCTCGAGCGCGGCCTCACCGATCCCGGCGACCTTCCCGCTACCGGCGGCGAGCTCCTCGACCGTGGTGATCCCGGCCGCGTTCAGCCGGGCGCGCTGCGTGCTGCGCATCCCCGCGACCAGCAGCACGTCCCGGCGCGCCTCGATCTCGGGCGCGCAGATCTCGCACCGCCCGCACGCGCGGTACTGCCCCTCGCCCCAGCCCAGGGCCGCGTCGGCGTCGGCCCGGTCGTCCAGCATGGTCTGCAGCCGACGACGGCGGTCCAGGTACACCGGCAGGAGGTCGGCCAGGCGGTGGCTCGACGTCGTGCGGTCACCCAGCACGAGGTGCACCCGCTCGGCCACCGGAATACCCGCGACCATGAGCTGGTCGGCGTACGCGGCGACCTGCAGCAGCGCGGTGACCTTCGCGTGCCGGGCGAGCTTGGTGTCGTGCACCGCGTACACGTCGGCGCCGTTCCGGTCGCCCCGCTCCCGGACCAGGAAGTCGGCCCACCCGCCGAACCGCCCGTCGAAGAACCCGCCCTGGAACACGACGTCGGCCCCGGTGCGCAGCACGTCGAGGGTCTCCGCGTGCTTCGCCTCCAGGACACTGCGTCGCGTGCCCTCGTCGCGTCCCGGCCGCTCGATCTGCGCGACGCCACGCCCGTCCGCCGCGTCCCACGGGCCGAAGCGCGCGAGGTACTCGTCCAGCACGCGCGCCTCGTGCCGGTCGCCGAGCCGCGCCGCGCGTGCGAGCATCGCGTCCGCGGCGGGCTCGACCGGCTCGATCCGTCCGAGCTTGGCATCGAGCGACCGCAGCACCGCGAACTCGCACGCCGCGGCGTTGGCGAGGTCACTGGCGCTGTAGACGATCGTGCCGTCGTCGAGCGAGAACATGCCGCGAGGCTATCCGCGCCTACTGACATGCCGCCGTGGTATCGACCTCGGGCAGCCGGCCACCGCTCGGGCAGTCGGCTAACGCTCGGGCAGGAGCACCCACCCGATCGGGCCGGCGAGGTCGTCGGCCTCCTGCGGACCCCAGCTCCCGGGCGGGTACGCCAGCGGCTGCGGTCGGTCGGGCCCGAGCAGCGGCGCGAACGCCTCCCACGCCGCCTCCACCCCGGCCGCCGTGGTGAACAGCGTGCGGTCCCCCTGCACCACGTCGTCCAGCAGCGAGGCGTACGCCGGAAGCGGTTGGCCACCGGCGACGTCGTCCAGGTCCAGCCGGGCCGTGCCTGTCGCCAGGGCCAGATCCGGGCCCGGCCTCTTGACCGTCATCGTCAGGTCGATCGCACCGTCCCCGGCCAGCGACAGGGTGATGGCACTGGGCGGCATCTCGTCGCCGAACAGCTCCTCCGGGTCGGGTCGCAGCACCAGGGTCACCTGCTGGGCCGAGGCCGCCATCCGCTTGCCGGTGCGCAGCAGGAACGGGACACCGCGCCACCGGTCGTTGTCGATCCACAGCCGCGCGGCGACGAAGGTGTCCGTGGTGGAGTCCGACGCGACGCCGTCGATGTCCCGGTAACCCTCGAACTGCCCCAGGACGACGTCGCGGGTCGGGTCGAGCGGTCGGAAGTCGGCGATCGCGGCCTCCCGGGCCGCCACGAGGCCGTCGGCCGACATGTTCGCCGGGGCCTCCATCGCCACCTGGCCGGCGACCTGGAACAGGTGGGTGACGATCATGTCGAGCGCGGCGCCGGTGGCGTCGTAGAACTCGGCGCGCTGGGCGACGTCCAGGGTCTCCGGCACGTCGATCTGCACCTGGGCGACGTGCCGCCGGTTCCACACGCCGCGGAAGAGCTCGTTGCCGAACCGCACCACGTGCAGGTTCTGGGTCGCCTCCTTGCCGAGGAAGTGGTCGATCCGGAAGACCTGCTGCTCGTCCAGGACCTCGTGCACGACGGCGTCCAGCTCGTGGAAGCTCTCGGGTGAGGTCCCGTAGGGCTTCTCGAAGACGACCCGGACCGTCTCGGTGCGGCCGTCCGGTCCGGTCGTCAGGCCGTGGGCGCCGAGCGCCCGGGCGATGCTCTCGAACGCCGTCGGGGGGACCGCGAGGTAGTGCACGACGACGACGTCCGCCACGCCGAGCTCGTCCGTCGCGGGTGCGCCCTCCGCTCCTTCGGCCAGGTCCTCGGTCTCGGTGAGAACCCTGCGTGCCTCCTCCAGCACCGCGGGCAGGTCACCGGCGTCCTCGGCGGAGAAGCCCGCGGTGAAGGCGCTGTGCCTGGTCAGGGCGGCGACGTCGTCGTCGTCGGTCTCCTCGTCGCCGAAGGTGTCCAGCGACTGACGGACGAGCTCGGTGAACTGCTCGGTGCTGATGCCCCAGCGGCCGGTGCCGATCAGCGCCCACCGGTCCGGCAGCAGACCGCGTCGGTGCAGGGTGGCCAACGACGGGATCACCAGCCGCTTGGCGAGGTCCCCGCGGGCTCCGTGCAGCACCAGGATCACCGGGGCCCGGTGCGCCTCGTCCCGCCCGGACGGCCCTCGACCCGGCGGCGCCTGGCCCGACGGCGCCTGACTCGCTGCTCCGGCCGATTCCTCCACCAGTCGACCGTACGGCGCCACCGTCGTCGCCGCAGGTGCAGGGCGTCGCTCCCGCAACGGAGAGCGGGCTCGAAGCAGTCGTCCGGTTGGCCGCGGTGTCACCCGGTCGAGGGGTCATGTTCGCCGGCTACGTGCCGATGAACAGTGTGACGCAGCGCACAGGGCGCCGCGACGGACCTAGCGAGACCTCATGTCCAGCACGCTGACGCCTCGACCGACCGCCACCTCGGCGGTCCTGCACGGCCGGCACCCGCTGCGCGGCTACCCGGTCACCTGGCACATCACGCCCCGGACCCCGGCGCCGGGTGGTGTGGTGACCTTCCTGGTGGAGCACGTGGACGGGCACATCGACGACGAGTTCGTGTGGGACCTCGCCGAGAAGGAGTCCGTCATCATGAGCACCGCCGAGGTCGCCGAGCTGGTGCGCCGGGTCAGTCTCAAGACCGTCTGAGCCGGGCAGCCTGCCGGTCGTCCGGCGCGGGCTGTCGCCCGGTCCGTCTGAGCCGAGCGCTCCGTACCCGACCGCGGGGGAGGGCCCGCCGGATGCCGACGGGCCCTCCTTGGCTCCGCGGTACGCCGCCCAGGACCGCGCGGCGTACCTGACCGTCGTCCGGTCGGGAGCAGTCGGAGCTGGAAGTCGCGGACCTCAGAACCGTCGCTGCCGACCGGGCCGGTCGTCTCCAGCATCACCGAGCGCACCGCAGAACGCACGTCGAGAGCCGCCGGAGCCGTTGCGTGAGCCGATGCGGAGCCGGGTCAGCGTGTCCCGTCCCACTCGTCGTTGGCGATGCCGTTCACCGCCCAACCGGACTCCGTGCCGACCACGGCGAAGCGGAACCCGGCGGTCATCGGTTCGAGCATCTGCATGACCGGGATCCCGTCGGTCTCGGTCACGCGGGCGCTGTCGATCTGCACACCCAGGCCGACGACCGCGTAGGGATGGTCGGTGTCCGGACCCTCGGCACCGAGCACCGTGGCGGTCATCCGAGTGGTGAACCCGTCGGCGGTGGTCCGCGGGTCCGTGGCGAGGCGGGCGACCGTGGCTGCGCAGTACCGGCACTCGGGCGTGGAGAGCTGGGTGAGCAGCGAGGAGTCGCCGGTGTTGATCCCGCGTGACCAACCCGCCAGGTACAGCAGCGCCGTGCCCGTCGCGCCCTGCAGCGTTGGGTCCGCCCGGACGGCCGCGATCGCGGCGGGGCGGGTGTCCAGATCCTCGACCGGAACGAGGGCGTCGGCGCCGGCCGCGTCCACCGGTACCGCCCCGGTCGGTGAGCGCCGTGCCGGAACGGCGGGCGTGCTCGGCTCGTCCCGGGTCGCGGGCTCGCCGGGCGGCTTCTGCGTGTTCTCCGTGCTCTGCGTGCTCGTCGTGCTCGTCGTGCTCGTCGTGCTCGTCTCGCCAGGTCCGCCGGCCGCGCCCGAGTCACCTGCCGGCGCGCACCCGCCGGCCAGGCCGGCGACCAGCACGACGATGACGGACCGGATGAGGAGAAGCGAGGTCTGCGTGTTCACCCGACCAGCCAACCGCCATCGTGCCGGGTGCCGTGAGATGGACCGCTGTCCCTGTGGATCGACCTCGACGGACGACGGTCCGGACAACCTCGTCGCAGCCGGAGCGACCCCTGCCCGGGGTCAAGGATTCATGTCGTCGTGGTGCACCACGCGGCTCAGCTCGAACTCGTTGCCGCGTCGCCAGTAGCTCAGACGTCGTGCGCCGGGCGTCTCGCGTTGGAGGGCGGCCCGGTAGCAGGTCCAGCCACCGTCGCGGGTGACCGGCGGGCTGTTGCCCGCCTTGCCCTGCCGTAGCTCGTGGAGCTGTCGACCGTCGAGCTCCTCGGCCAGGCCGGTCAGCACCTCGACCACCACCCGGACGACCTTGTCCCGCGAGATGCCTTCGAGCGTCCTGAGGCTGCCGAGGAAGTCCGGCCCGACCTCGTACGGCCCGAGCGGCCGCTCGGACTTGTCCCCGGGTGGGATGCGCCTGGCCCACTCGGTGTAGACCTCGTTTCGGAACTGCTCGACGTCGTAGGCCTCCTGCTCGGCCGGGGCGAGGAACAGCGGGCCGCTCGGTGCAGGGTCGGGGCCGGTTCCGTCCCCGCCACCGGCCTCGGAGCGCCGGGCCCGTTCGCGGTCGGCCTTCTGCGCGCGCTGCTTCTCCGTCCTCAGCTGCGACCGCTGGTCCTGGATGCGCTTCTCGAGCCGTCGGTTCTCCTCCTCCAGGTCGCCCACGCGACGTCGCAGGTCGCCGAGGTCACGCACCGCCGCGAGGGCCTGCTCGAGCTCGACCTCCAGCTGGGTGATCCGGGCTCGCGCGCTGTCGAGGGACAGGCTCAGCGTGTGCACGGCCCCGCGCGGGACGGGCGCGGCGCCGCCATCGCGCGGGACGGGCGCGGCGGCGCCATCGCGCGAAGCCGCCTCGTCGCCCAGGTCGGTGTCCGCCCCGGCCGGGGCGACCGGTGCGGACGGCGGCTGCCCGTCGAGCAGCGCGTCCTCGTCGTCGGGGGAGTCCCACGCCATCGGGTCCGGCGGGGTCAGCCACGGCGGCCCGCCGTCGAGCAGCGCGGGCGCCTCGAGGGGGACGTCCTCGTCGTCGACGTCGTCGAACCGCAACGTGGGGTTGACACCGGCCGACTCCACCCGGGCGACCACGACCTCGTTCTGGCTGAACAGCGACGTCAGGGAGTCGGACGGGTTGGTGGTGACCCGGTCCCGGGCGACCGAGACGACCACGTCCGGGTGCAGTGCGACCCGCACGACGTCGCGGCGCACCGACTCGACCCGGGCGAGCACGACGTCGCCGGCCCGGTAGTGCTCGATGCTGCGGGCCCCGCGTCGCAGCCCGGAGCGGACGTCCAGCCGGGCGTCGCGGTCGAGGGTGCCGGTGACCTCTTGGCCGGGGGCGACGACCTGACCGATCGTGACGTCGGGCAGCGTGAGCTCCTGGCGGATCACCGCGACCGTCCCGTCGTCGAGGGTCACCAACGCACGCGACGGCTCGATCACCGCGCTCACGACGCCGGTCGCGCGGCGGGAGGTCGCCGGCCCCTGGGGGCTGAGCGGCCCTACGGCGGCGATCATCCTCAGGGCGTCGCTGATCAGGTGCTCGGTCGCGCGCTGGGCGTCTGAGGGGCCGTAGGCGAACCGCAGGGGTGAGCGTTGCAGGTCCTGGACCCACTCGGTGCCCACCGGGTAGACCCGGCCCGCCCCGCCGTACACCTGGGTGCGTTCCGGCAGGGCGTCCGACAGCGCCCACGAGGACGCGTCGGTCGGCAGCACGACCACCTCGGCGTACCCGCGCACGGCGGCGTGGATCTCGTCGGCGTCGATCCACGGCTCCTGCCGGCCGGCCGGGACGGACACCACCACGACGGGGTGGCGGCGCCGGGAGTCGAGCAGCCGGGCGGCCAGCTCACGCGCCTGTGCCGGCGAGGTGATGCGGCGCTGCTCGGCGGGTGGTCCGGTGGGCCCCGGGGCGGGTGTCGTGCGGGGGGAGCCGTTCGCCGCCGCACGCAGGTCCGAGGACGACGCCCCTGCACGTGCGCCGCCGTCGTGCCCCGGCGCGCCACCGTTGCGCGTCGCCGCACCACCGGTCGCCGTGCGCCGGGCCTCGCGAGCCCGGTTGCGCTTGCCCATGGGTTCGATCCTCCCGCCGATGGCCGGTCCTGGGAACCCTCCCATCGCGCACCGACACGATCGAGCGATCCCCGCGCGTCGGCGTCGTGGGTGGGGTCTGGACACCTCGCCTAGGGTCGGAGGATGCGGAGCGTGCGACAGGTGGAGCAGTGGCCGGTGCACAACGCGTCCACGGCGGTGGTCACGCGGGACGGACAGGTGATCGGCCGGCACGGCGACTCCGACCGGGTGTACCGGCTGGCCTCGGTCACCAAGCTGCTCACCGCGTACGCCGTGCTGCTGGCCGTGGAGGAGGGGGCGCTCGGGCTTGACGACCCGGCGGGGCTGGAGGGCTCGACCGTGCGGCACCTGCTCGCGCACGCCTCGGGGATGGACTTCTCCGAGCGGGTCCGGCGCGCGGCACCCGGTGCGCGACGGATCTACTCCAACGCGGGCTACGAGGTGCTCGCGGAGACGTTGCACGAGCGGTCCGGGATCACCTTCGGCGACTACCTGCGCGAGGCGGTGCTGGAACCCCTCGGGATGACCGCGACGACGTTCGACGGGTCGGCCGCGGCGGGGGCGAGCTCGACCGTGACGGACATGGTGCGGTTCGCCGCCGAGGTCCAGCGGCCCGCGCTGCTGCACCCGCAGACGCTCGCGCAGGCGACGGCGGTCGTCTTTCCCGGGCTGGACGGCGTGCTCCCCGGCTTCGGACGGCAGACGAACAACGACTGGGGCCTCGGCTTCGAGATCCGCGACGGCAAGACGCCGCACTGGACCGGGGAGCGCAGCGCGCCGACGACGTTCGGCCACTTCGGCCAGGCCGGGACGTTCCTGTGGGTGGACCCGGAGGCCGAGGTCGCGTGCGTCACGCTCACCGACCGCAACTTCAGCACCTGGGCCGCCGAGACCTGGCCGGTGTACACCGACGCCGTGCTGGAGGAGCTGGCCACCTGACACCACGCGCCTGCGCCGTGCGCCCGCGCCACCCACTCCGGTCCGCGCACCGCGGTGCTTGCCCGGTGCCGCCGTCATCGTGGAACACTTCCGGCGCGCGACGCGGGGAATCTTCCACGATCGGCCCATCGCTGAGCGGCGGTGGCGGACGGGTGGTGAGAGCCGCGCGGTGGGCGCTGCGGTTCACAAGGCGGGGCTTGGCGGGCACGATGGCGGGGTGGCGAAGCACGACGGCACTGGTAGGGACCCGAACCCCGACGAGGTCCGCGCGCGGTTCGAGGAGATGGTCGCCGGGCTGAACCGCGACGAGCTGCGCGACCTCGCCGACGCCATGCTCGCCGAGGTGAACGACCTACCCGAGCCGGTGTCGCGCCGTCGGCCCCGCCGGTCCGAGCCGGTCACGCTGCAGGTGCGCGTGACTCTGGACGGGACCGACGTGTGGCGGCGCATCGAGGTCGCGAACGACATCCCGCTGGACGAGCTGCACGCCGCCCTCCAGCTCGTCATGGGCTGGGAGGACGTGCACCTGCACCAGTTCGTGGACGGCACCCCGTTCGACCGTGACTCGGAGCGCTTCCTGACCGCCGCCGACGTCGCCGAGGGCGAGCGAGGAACGCTCGAGACGGACGTCCACCTCGACGAGCTGCTGCACGAGGTCGGCGACGTCCTGGCATACGTCTACGACTTCGGCGACGGCTGGGAGCACACCCTCCGGCTCGAGGCCGTACGTCCGCGGACCGACGACGCTCCTCGCGTCCGCTGCACGGCCGGTGAGCGTGCGTGCCCTCCCGAGGACTGCGGCGGCGTACCGGGCTACCTGGACATCGTCGAGGAGGCCGCGCGCGAGCCCGACGCGGCGACACGCGCGGCCACCGTCGAGGCACTGGCGAGGTTCGACGTCGACGAGGTCAACCGGATGCTCACGGTCACCGAGCGCCACGCTCCGCCCCGGACGGCGTCGGTGGGGTCGCGCTCCGTCGGATCGGACCCTGTGCGGGCGGATCCCGTCGGCCAGGTGCTCGGGCGTGCCCACGGGCCCGGTGCACGGGTGCTGCTCGACCTCGTGGGGCGCGCGGACCTGGGGTCGCCGGTCGAGGTGGTTCCGGACACCGCCGCGCGGATGGTCGGACCGTTCGGCTGGTTCGTGCGCCACGTCGGGCTGCCGGGCAGGGATCTGACGGGAGCCGGCTATCTCAGACCGGCCGACGTGCGGGCGCTCGCCGAGGTGCTGGGCCTGGTCGGCCAGTGGCCGGGCACCCTCAACCGCGAGAACCAGACCTATCCGGTGTGGGCGTTCCGGCAGGCATCGCGCGACCTCGGCCTGGTGCGTGTCGCGCGGGGCCGGATCATGGCGACCCGGGCCGGCATGAAGCTGGCGGACGACCCGGTCGCGATGTGGTGGCACATCGCCGGTCGCCTGCCGCTCGGTACCAAGCAGCACGTGCGAGACGCCGCGATCATCACGTTGCTGATGACGGCCGCGGGGAACCAGCACGCGGAGCGCGGAGTGGACGTGATGGAGGCTCTCGGATGGATGCGGCCCGACGGCGCACCGCTCACCCCGGGCGACGTCGACCGGCAGGCCTCGCAGACGCGCGAGGTGCTGGTGTGGACGGGCGCGCTGGTGCCGGCGCGGCGCTTCGCGGAGCCGGTGCGGACGACGCCGGAGGGGGTTCTGTTCGCACGCGCGGCGCTGCAGCGGTGGGGGTGAGGCCGGCACCCACCCGCGACGGTGGTCTGATGGACCCATGGGTCACGGTGTCCTCGTCCTGCTGCGCCACGGCGAGAGCGTCTACAACGCCGCCCAGGTCTTCACCGGCCTCCTCGACGTCGGGCTCACCGGTCGCGGCGAGGAGCAGGCGCGCGCCGCCGGCCGCCTGCTGCGTGCCGAGGGGCTGACGCCGGATCGCATCTGGACGTCACCGATGCGACGCTCGACCGCGACGACGGAGCTGCTGTGTGGTGCGGCCGGCCTCGAAGGCGTACCGGTGACCGTCTCCTGGCGGCTGGCGGAGCGCGACTACGGCAGCCTCACGGGCGTCCCGAAGGCCGAGGCGCGCGAGCGGTACGGACCGCGGGGGTACATCACCGTTCGTCGGACGCTCGACGGAGCGCCTCCGCCGGCCACCGCCGAGCAGGTCGCGACCTGGACCGAGCAGCCCTACGTGTCGGAGGGTTCCGGTCTGCCGGACCCGGGAGCCGGCGAGACCCTGCGCGACGTCGTCGGCCGGGTCATCCCGGTCTGGGCCGAGGTTCGCGAGCTCGTGACCACCGGACGCGTCGTGCTCGTGGTCGCGCACGGGAACTCGTTGCGAGCCTTGTGCTCGGTCGTCGACGACCTCTCCGCGCGAGAGGTCCAGGACCTGAACGTCCCCCCGGGACAGCCGCTGGTCTACCGCTCGACACCCGAGGGTCTCGTCCCGCGCGGCGGGCGCTACCTCGACCCCGCCGCCCACCGGGACGCTGCGCGGATCGCGCTGGAGGGTGGCACGTAGTCGGGTTCGTCATCGGCCGGTCGCCCAGCGGCGAAAAGCGGTGCCCCCCGGAGGAAGACCCGCTCGCGCCCGTCGACGCGGGAAGAACGTGGCGCCGAGCCGTCGTCTTGCCGTCCGGCAGACTGCAGTGCACGTATTCGGCAAACTGTAGTGTCACGTGACCGGTGGGTTCCCTGGCATGCAGGCCGCGGCCCCTGGTCTGCGCCATGCTCTCCTGGCCGGGTACGTGGACCGGATCACCGACAGGGACTTCCCTGAGGCCGGACGCGAGGTGCGCAATCCGGCTGCACTGCGTCGGTGGCTCACGGCGTTCGCCAAGGCCATCGGCAGTGCGGCGTCGTTCGAGACGATCCGGGACGCGGCGGCCACGGGCCGTGCCGATCCACCGGCCAGGTCCACGGTGATCCCCTACCGCGACACCCTCGAACGCATCTGGATCTCCGACCCCGTGAACGCCTGGGATCCACCCGCCGGACACGGCCTCACGCGGCTCACTTCCTCACCCAAACACTTCCTCGCGGACCCCGCGCTGGCCGCGGTTCTGCTCAATGTCGACGCGGACACGCTGCTGAGCGGGCGGGGCGTGGGACCGCAGATGCCGCGGGACGGTACTCTGCTGGGCGCGCTCTTCGAGTCGCTGGCGGCGCTCACGCTGAAGGTCTTCGCCCAAGCTGCCGACGGCGAGGTCTCCCACCTTCGGACCAGGGCCGGGGAACGGGAGGTCGACTTCATCGTCCACGGGCGCGGTCGGCGAGTCGTGGCCGTGGAGGTCAAGCTGACGGCGGCCCCGGACGGCCGTGACCTGCGCCACCTGCTGTGGCTCAAGGAGCGCATGGGCGACGCGCTCACGGACATGGTCGTCCTCACCACCGGGCGGGACGCTTACCGGAGGCGCGACGGTGTCGCCGTCATTCCCCTGGCACTTCTGGGACCGTGAGCCCCGCCCTTCCGGCGGACTGACCCACGGACATCGTCCACGTCGGTGGAGCCTGGTAGACATGTGCCTGGTCACGAGGCCCAGCGTCAAGCCCTCCGGCTCGCTGGCCGGCAACCGCGTCCCGCACACGGTGCCCCCGGAGGAAGACCCGCTCGCGCCGTCGGCGCGGGAAGAACGGCGGTCGCCCGGCGTGCGCGTCCGGCGACCGGAACGAGGGGAGCCCTCCGATGGACGACTCGATCGACCCCGCACAGCTGCAGCCGAGCGCGCACCGCGCCCGCATCCAGGACGAGGAGCAGGTGCGTCGCTGGTACGCGGAAGGCCGGACGTACACCTGGATGAGCGACGAGTATGAGCGGCGGTACAACATCACGACGACGCCGACGTTCTGGTCCTACCACCGCCGACGCCGCGGGTGGTCGAGGCGGATCGTTCGCGACGACGCGCTCATTCCATGGCCGATCGCGCCGCAGCACCGTTGGCACTTCTACCTCGCGGTCCTGCGCATGGAGGCCCGACGTCGGGCGGGCGTCAGGCTGGCGGAGGCGGACGTGTCACGGCTCGAGGTCGTCAAGCATGAGCTCGCCGAGCGCGACCTCGTCGTCGCGTACGACCCGCAGACAGAGGAGGGCTTCAGCCTCGTCCCGCGGCGTCCGGGCATCGACCACGACCTGATCCGGGAGCCCGACGACCGGCAGCGGCGGACGATCAGGCCGCCGGGGTGATGCCGCGGGCCGACCGGTGTCGATTGTTTCCCGCAACGCGATTGTTCACCGGAGGAGTGAACAATGCGGGAATCGGAAACAATCGCGCCACCAACGGGCCGACGCTGCCGGTTTCCAAGCACGTCGTGATCCGGGACCCGAAGACCATCAGCCGCGGGTGATCCGCCCGCACAGCGGCCGCTCAGTCACCTGATCGGAGCTAGCTTTGCCGCGGCGACCGCGCGAAGCTCAGGGGCATGTCCCTTCGCTACGCACGCTTCGTGCGCAGCGAACCCGACAGTCGCGAGCTGGCCGAGATCGGCGCCGTCGACGTACTCGCACAGCGGCTGCTCACGTACATCGACACCAGAACGGCGGAGATCGACCTGGTCCACGTGCACGGCGCGTCCAGCTCCAAGGTCCAGGCCGTCATGGCCGAATTGCTGCAGGAGGTCGGGTTCGGCACGGAGATCGTGCTGACGCCGCAGGACGGCTTCGTGACACGGGCGCGGCCGGACTTCGTGTACCGGATGCCGGGTGACCGCGGGATCATCGCCGAGATCGAGCGCGGTGGGACCACCACGAACAACCACGACCTGAAGGACTTCTGGAAGGCGCACATCGTACGCGATGCGCACCACTTGTTCCTCGTCGTCCCGATGGCGAACTGGAACGAGAGCGGTGCCGCGCGTGAGCGCCCTTTCGCCCGGGTGGTCCACCGGATCGCGGCGTTCTTCGGCGATCCTCGACGCGAGGTCGACGTGCTCAGCGCGCACGTGGTCGGGTACGGGAACGACGGCCGGGACGTCAGTCCGTCGGCGCCGCTGATCCTCGGGGAATGATGGGCCCGCCGTTCTTCACGCGGGCGGTGAACCCGATGCGACCGTGCGGTGCCGACCGCTTTGGGAGTGCGATCGAGAAGAGTGTGGCGACGTCGCCCGGCGCGACCGGGTCCTCCAGGTCGGCCGGCTTGACGCCTCGCCCCGTGTCCGCGGCGAACGTCAGGAGCAGCGCACCCCGGGTCGGTGTATGCAGATCAGCCGCGTCCGGGTACGCCGCCAGGGCGGTGCGCAGACCGTCGTCCTCGTGATCGGCGTCGGGGTCGATGCCTCCGCTGATGATCTCCATCGCGCGGCGTTGGCGCGGTGAGCTCCCCGAGAACACGTGCTCCCGATCGGTCCGCCGCTTGCGCTCGAGGATGCGCAACCCGGGGTGTGACCCGACCGTCCGCTCCGCGACCGCCCTGCCCCGGAGCAGCGGCACCAGCACCGCCCAGTCCTCGAGCGTGCCTTCGCCGTGGGCCTGGTCGATGAACTGGAGCGTGGGTGCGAAGTCGTACCGTTCGTTCCACTCGAAACTTGTCAGGACGGAACGCACGTCGTCGACCGACACGATGCCGTACCGGGCTTCGTACGTCCCGCCGTTGTGGTCGAAGAACGTGCCGTGGGCCGTCGCGGCGTCGAGCAGGGGTTCGACGGCGGCGAAGTGCCGGGTGTTGACGTGCACGCTACGGGCCGGCTGCTGGAAGAAGTCCTTGACCTTCCCGCCCTCACCCTTGGACGTCAGCACCGCGTTGTACATCTTGTTGGTACCGGTGGGCTTGAGCCAGGGCAACGACTGGAACACCATCGGAGGCACCTGCGCGGGCGTGACCAGCGGTGTCCCGTCCGCTCGGACGCCCTGGAAGGTGCGCAGCTCCGCCCGGAAGTCCTCCTCGTCGCGGACGATGGCCTCGAACGTCCGGTAGAGATCGACGGTCGTGCCGCGCGGACCGGGGACGTTCCGCCCGACGAACAGCCGGACCAGGTCCCGGTAGCCGGGGCGATAGCCGAACCAGCGGCCCATCTGCATGAGGGCGTCGGCGGCGCCGGTCCGCCTGCGGTAGTAGGTGACGGTGAGTCCTTCGACGGTGAACCCGCGGCTGAGCTTGGTGCCACCGACGAGGATCTTCCACACGTCGTGGGCCTGGAAGTCGAGCGCGGCCTGCGTGTAGTCGGAGTCCTTGTCCCCGTTGACGACGACCACGGGCGCCCCACCGGCGGAGATCCGGTCCACGGCAGTCCCGATGTGCGGGCGGAGCTCGCCGAAGTCCTCGGGCACGGGCTCGCCGTCCGCCCGGGCCCGGCTCACCGGGAGGATGTCATCCCGCCACAAGTCGTGCAGGCGGCGTCCGCCCGCTGGGGTGCTGTACCCCGCCCGCTGCCAGGTGTGATGGATGAAGCGCGCCAGCTCGTCGTGCTCGGCCTGCTTCACCGACTCGTGCACCAGCATGGTGTGGTGCCCGAACCGGTGCACCCGGCCGGACCGGGACTCCCGCCACAGCTTCACCGCACCGGTCAGGACGAACGTGTCGAGCGCCCGCTGCATCTCCGCGGTCCGCGCGGGTGTGTCGTCCGGGTCGGCGACCAGGTCGCGGACGTGGGCGAGCTCGTTCGACGTCGCCAACGTCCGTTCGGCGTCCTCCACAGTGTCGAGGTCGTGGAAGTCCCGCCCGCCCATGTAGGCATCCGGGGCGTCGAGGCTGACGATGAAGTCCTTGGGGAAGATGTCCTCGGCGTCGTCCGGGTCGGCGAACACGTTCGCGAACGGTGTGGCCGTGTACCCGACGTACTGTGCCCGCCCCAAGAGGGCGAGCAGCTCGGAGATCTTGGCGTTGATGGCGCTCCGGTCGACGTCGTCGGACCGGTTCTTGCGCTGGTCCTTGGTGTTGGGGGAGGCCTGGTCGGCCTCGTCGTCGATGATCAGCGTGGGGATCTCACCGAGGTTGGCGTGGATCTGCTTCAGATCGTCGACCAACCTGGTCAGGACCCGCTTGTTTTTCTTGACGACGGCGATGCGTACGTCCGCGCCGAACACGTTCACCGGGTCGTGCAGCGGCTTGGTCCGGTCGACGAGCTCGTTCCCGCTGCGGAAGTCCAGTGCCGACAGGCCGGCGGCCAGCGCTCGGTAGTCCCACCGGGACGACGACAGCCGGCGGATGTCGGGTGCACCAAGATCCTTGGGGCGCCCACCGTGGCTGAGGAACCTGCCCTCCGCCCAGTCACGGTCCCCGAACCCGGCGTAGTCGACGTTCTCCAGCAGCGCACTGTTGGTGGGGTCGATCCCGCCGAGGATGTTCTCCCTGCCGACCAGCTCCATGTCGAGACGGCGCTGCGTCTGGCTGCGCAGCAGCTCGACCGTCCCGGTGAGCACGACGACCAAGCGGTATCCCGCGTCGATCGCCTTGGCGACCACGCCGGTGAAGTTGGCGGTCTTGCCGCTCTGGACGTGGCCCACCACCAGACCCTTGGACTGGTACGGCTCGGGCCGCGTGGGGTCCGCCAGGCGCCGGACCACCTCGCTCGTGGCGTGGTCCAGCTCGCTGATCGCGTTCCCGTCCAGCCTTCGTGCCAGTACGCCGCGGTAGGCGTCCCAGTAGAAGGTCCGCTCGACGGCGCGCTCCGGCGTGTACCAGGGCGTCCAGTCGGCAGGGGTCTCGGAGATGACGACGATGCCGCCGTCCCGTACAGGGAACATCTCGGCGATCCGCAGACCGGCGTCCTCGCCCAATCCGAGCAGGCCGACCACGTGGTCGCGGCGATCTGCGGTGCTCGGCCCGGTCGACGTGCCGTCGGCACGGGCGGTCCACGGCTCGCCCGTCACCCGGTCCCACTCCGAGAGTCGGAAGTGGAACTGCATCCGCACCGGGTCGTTCGGGTCCCCGGTCGTGACCACTTCGAGGAGCTCGTCCTCGGTGAGCGACTGCCCGTCCCTGCGCAGGCGGTGGTTGACCTCGTCGAGCAACGGTTCGGGCGGGTAGCCCTTCATGCCGGCGAGGACGCGGAGCACCGCCGCGCCGATCGGGTCAGACATCGCCACCGTCCGGGTCGGAGAGGAACAGGTCGAGCGGCCCGCCGGGAAGCTCCGGCGTCCGGCTCGTGACGTCGACACGGTAGGTGACGGCACTGACAAGGTCGGGGTGCGGGACCGCCGCGGCCAGCCGTTCCGGGGTCAGCGCGGGGAAGTCCTCGTCCACGTGATACGCCGCGGGTGTGGAGCGCAGCAGGTATCGCTCGCGGTAGAGATCCCCGTCCTGGTCCCGCCAGCCGAGGCCGGCCAGGTGCTGGACGAACCGTTCGCGTCGGGTGGACAGTGTGTGGCGGACGTCGTCGACCAGCCCGCTCAGGCTCAGCCCCTCGGCCCCGCCGGCGCGCGTCACCTGGATCGACAGCAGCCACAGCGGCCGGCCGGGGTTGGGCCGGAGCTGTCCGGTCCCGTGGATCACGTGGGTGCGGCGCTCGGCGGTGGTGGTTTTGACCTCGACGTCGTGGTCGGGCAGGGCGAGGTCGTGCTGCTCCGCGAGCGGCCCCAGCCACCAGTCGATCACTTCCTCTTCAGGATGCGCCGCGAGGAGCCGGCGCACCACGAACAGCTCACCGAGGAGCCCGAGCTGCTGCTCCGGGTTCAGTCTGCGTCGAGCGGCGAGAATGGACCGCAGGTTGGTCAGCGCGGCCCCGGTGGCGGCTGCGAAGGACGCGCCACCTCGCATGGCCTGGACGACGGCGACGACCAGTCCGTACGCCTCGTGGCGCAGGTCGTGGGCCTCGATCCGCAGACGGAACCACGGACCGTCGTCCTGCGCGAGGGTGTCGACCGTGACGCGCTGCATGCCCACCAGCTCGGGCTCGGCCCCGATCGCCGGGGTGAGGAGCTCGTAGACCTCGCCGGCGGGGTCGATGAGCAGCTCGCACCGTGGTTCGCGGGAGAGCAGGTGCGTGGTGCTGATCCCGGCGGCGAAGTACTGGTCCAGCGACTCGGGGGTAAGGGGCGCGACGTCGTCGGGCGTGCTCCTGGTGGTCACTCGTCCTCCTCCGGTGGTGGGGCGGCGTGCCGGCCGGGTCGGCGGCCGTGGCGCAGCTCCGTGTCCTGGACGGCGGCGAGCAGCATGGCCTGCCATGCCGTCTCGGTGCGTTTCGCCTTGGAGCCCGCGTAGTCGGCGGTCGCGTGCGTGCCGAGCAGCAGGTGGATCAGCACCTTGGTCACCTGGGCGTCGTCGTTGCGCAGCCCGGCCGATCCACCGAGCGGACCGCGGTACCGGGTGTTCAGCCAGATGGTGCGCTCGTCGCGGTCGACCCGGAACACCTCGTCGTCCATCAGACGCCGCCACCTCAGGTGTACCGGCCCGGCGTCGTCCGGGTAGGTGGCGTTGTCCTCGACGGCGTCGATGACAGGACCGGTGAACCCTCGCCCCGGCTCGGCGGTCACGACCGGACGGGGGTTGCGCCGGCGGGCCTGTGCCGCGCCCGCCCGGCTGACGTCCAGATAGTCGGCGAACGTGGTCCCGTCGGCGCAGGAGCCGGCCGACCACGCGTCGGTCAGTGACGCGTCGAGCACGACGTCCGTCTTCTCCGGGTTGATGGTCACGTGCGGGGCGAGCACGGCGTCCAGGTCGAGAGCGACCCGCGCGTGGACCCGGTCGCGGTGCGCGGTCGTCAGGTTGTTCCATCCGCCGGCCTGGAGGAGGCGGTCGTTCCGGTAGACGTACAGCCCCTGCGTCTCCAGCGGTGTCCGGCCCCCGAGCAACCAGCCGGGGTCCGACGTCGCCACGGGCCACACGTGCAGCGTCGCCTCCGCGATGCCCTCGGGGAGCGCGAGTGCGAGCGTCTTGGGGTACCCGGGCGCGCCGCTGCTCCGGTACCCGAAGGGGTCGATCGGTTCGACGGTGCGGGGCAGCCCGGGGAACTCCGGGTACTCCTCGTCCAGCACGTCGATCATCACTTCCACGTCATCGCGGGCCAGGATCCGATGCAGCACGACGCCGAGGTGGGTGCGCAGGGTCTCAAGCCGGTCCTCGAGCCACTGGGTCTGTTCCTCGACGTCGGGTGACTGCAGGAAGCCGCGCACCTCCCGCCACTCGACCACGGTCCCGGTGGTCAGGTCGAAGCCCGGCTCGACCTCGGCCAGCCGCTGCGCGGCGGTCTGGGCGGAGAAGGTCTCGACGAGCGGCCCGTCGTCGAGTGTGGAGCGTTCGAGGCCCCGCCCGACGGCCGGGGCACCGTGCCGTCGGGACCACACCCAGAGCGTCTCGGCCTGGCTGAGCGAGGCGGCCTTGAGGCCGATCCCGAAGTGGCCGAGCTCGGTGCTGCCGTAGTCACGCCGATGGGCGTAGGCCATCGCCCGGTCGACGGTCGCGCTGTCCATCCCCTCACCGTCGTCGACCACGAGCAGGCCGACGGCGCGCTGGTCCCGCTGGAGCACGCGGACCAGCACGTGGGCCGCTCCGGCGTCGATGCTGTTGTCCACGAGGTCCGCGACGGCGGTCTCCAGCGAGTGGTGCCGCCCGATCGCCGAGGTGATCGACGGGTCGGGTTCGACCCGTCGCACCTCGATCGCCTCGGGACGACGCGCGGTCATCAGGCGTCCTCGAACCGCGCCCTGGTCGCGCCGAGGGTCCGGCTGTTCTCGTTCACGGTACGCACCGTGCCGGGGCCGAACCCGTCATGGCGTTCCGCGGTGACGTCGAGGCTGATCTCCAGCACCTCGGGGCCGCCGCGGTGCAGTGCCGCGACCACCTCGCGGGCGATGGTGGCGAGCGTGCTCTCCACATCGCCTTCGGGGTCGACGTCGAACCGTCCGCTCCAGCGCACGTTCTGCCGCACCGGTGCCGGCGGGACCGGGTCCACGATCGTGCCGCCGGTGCCGCGTGGCGCATCCGTGGTCGCCCCACTGTCCGTGGTCGGCCCGGGGTCGGTGGTGTCGCCCCCAGACGCCCCGCTGCCGACCTCCGCCTCCCGTCGGGCGGCCTCGGCCTCCCGCAGGCGCTGCTGGGTGGCGAGGTCCGGCCGCACCAGCAGGGTGTTCTCGTCGACCGTGCCGAAGTCGAAGTCCTCCAGCGGTACGGCCAGGCCCAGGTAGTCGCCGCCGGCCTCGTCGTACCCGGTGGCCAGGGCGAAGCCCTGCTGCGCCCAGGCCGGGTCGTGCAGGACGTCGCGCAGCGTCTCGGTCAGCACTCGCCGGTCGCGCAGACGCGGCAGGTACGGGTAGCGGGTGCAGTAGTCCCACAGCTCGCCGACGGAGATGTGTCCCCGGTTCCACCGGGAGCGCAGGTGACCGGTGAGGTCGACGTGCAGCGCGGCGGGGGCGAGCTGCGTGCGCAGGGCGTCCTCGCGCACCAGCCGGGCTCCGGTGCGCACCGCGAGCCGCTTCTCATTGCCGTCGCACTTGATCTGCCCGACGGTCAGCGGCTGGGTCGGGTCGTGCTGGACGGCGTGCAGCGCCCAGATCCAGGTGGCGGCGACCTGCTCGTCGATGGTGCGGCTGGTCTCCTCGGTGCGCCGCCGGGCCTGTTCGGCGTTCTGCTGGGTGAGGTCCAGGGACACCGTCTCGTCCATGATCCACTTCCACGCGAGGTGGCTGCGGACGGTGCTCTCCAGGTCCCTCCACCGTGCGTCGTCGGCGGCGAGCGCGACGATGCTGTTGGGCCGCAGGCGGGGTGCGGTGCCGCGGTGCTGGAGCAGGTCGAGCGTGAACCGGGCGGCCTCGGACTCCTTGTCCTTGCCGTTGTGCCGCCGGTCGGGGCGCAGCACGACGAGCCGTGTCCCCTCCTCGTCGGCGACGTCGCCGGTCGACTGCGGGGCGATCACCACCCCGGCGAAGTCGGCAGCGGGGCCGCCCGCCGCGCGGCGCAGCCGGATGACGACCTCCTCGTGGACCCGGCCGATCGAGAGCAGCCGCGCCCGTTCGTCGGCACTGCGGTTGAGCGACAACTGGGTGTCGTACCAGTAGCGGTCGGAGTCGTGGAACAGGTGGGTGGAGGAGTTCACCAGCCCGTCGAGGGCGGAGCCGAGGTTGCCGACGACGTCGCCGGGCATGGCGACGCCGAGCGCGATGCGCTTTCGGTCGACTCCCTTGCGGGCGGCTTCCAGGGTGGGGGCGGAGTCGAGAAAGACGGTCCGGGCGACCCGCAGCGTGACGGAGCGCTTGCCGAGCAGCGGACGCTCGGCGTCGACCCGGCGGGAGACGGCGTTCTCGCCGTCGATGTCGCCCTGGACGATCTCCGCCCAGCCGGAGTCGACGTACTGGACGATCTCGCTGCGGACGCCGTCGGAGTCGAGGGGAAGCGATCCGGGGAGGATGAGCGGTGACCGGTCGCCGCGCTCCCAGAGCTGGTGGACCACGGTGCTCATGAGGCGCAGGACGCCGCGGGTCCGCTGGAAGCGCTCGAGCGTGGACCAGTCGTTGTAGAGTCGGTCCAGCAGCTCGGGGTGGATGGGGTAGGCGACGCGGATCCGGTTCTCGTACGCGCGTTCGGTGACTCCGGAGGGGAACTCGGTGGCGTGCTGCCGGTAGTAGTCTCCGAAGCGTCGTGCGGTGGCGTTGATCACGGCCTGCGCCTCGTTGTCGGGCTCCCGGAAGAGCCTGCGGCGCACGATCTCGTAGGACTCGTCGCCGGAGGCGGGTGCCCACTGGTGGGCGACGCGGCGGATGACGTTCTCCAGTCGCTGCAGCGCTTCACGTCCGTGCGTACCGCCGACCTCGAGGTCGGAGGCGTGCGTCTCGACCTCCTCCTGGCCGGACTCGGGGCGGCGGACGTCGCTGGCGGGGACCGAGACGAGCAGCAGCGTCCCGGGGACAGCGGCAATCGCCTGGGTGAGGGCCTGGGCAAAGGTGAACTGGGTCTCGAAGTCTCCCGCGGGCAGGCCGCTGCGGCTGTGCAGCTGCCGGGCGTAGGCCACCCACTCGTCGATGAGGACGACGGCGGGGGCGTGCTCGGCGAGCAGGTCCCGCAGCGCCGCGCCGGGGTTGGTGGCGTTGCGGTCCGACTCCGCGACCTTGGCGTGCCCGGCGGCGCCGCCGAGCTGCCACGCGAGCTCCCCCCACAGGGTGTGCACCACGGTGCCGTCGGGCTTGTGGTCGGGCTGCCCGGGGGCGATCTCGTTGCCGACCAGCGCGACCCGCCGCACCTCACGGGCCGGGAGGCCGGTGTCGCCGACGAGATCCTGTACCTCCTGGGGGAAGGCGTCGACGGGTCGGCCGGAGAACAGGTGCCAGACGGCGAGCATCGAGTGGGTCTTGCCGCCACCGAAGGTGGTCTGCAGGTTGATCACCGGCTGCGCGTTCGGGTCGCCGGCGACCCGTGCGGTCGAGCGCCGCAGCAGGTCCTTGAGCCCTTCGGTCAGGTAGGTACGGCGGAAGAACTCGACGGGTTCGGCGTACTCGTCTGCGGTCGCGTCGGGGTCCATGGCGACGCGGTACAGGTCGGCGGCGAACTCGGACGCGGCGAAGGTGCCGTTCTGCACGTCGGGGTGCGGTGGGAGCACGTCGCGCCAGGACGGCAGCTCGGCGTCGGCGGTGTCCGGGCCGGCGGTGCGGCTGGCGCGGCGGGTCTCGCTCTCGTACGCGCCACGCTGGACGTCGAGCCGTCGCTTGCGGACCTCGTCCGCCTGGGGCGCGGCGCCGACGGCGCGCAGCAGCCTTTCGACGGTGTCGAGGGCCCGGTAGGCGTCGTCGGTGCTGAACGGCTCGTTGTGGGCGACGCGGTTGCGCACGTCGGCGAGCTCGCCGGCGAGGTTGCGCTCGGCGCGGGAGAGCTCGCCGTCGAACGGGAAGCCGATCTCGCCGTGACGCTCGTTGATCGCGCGGAGCTGCAGGTGCAGGTCCGCCGGGTTGTAGCGCTCCATGGTCCGTCCCCGGGACTCGTCCCGGACGCGGAGCAGCACGGTCCAGTCGTGGCCGGTGGGGACGTGGGGTGCCAGGACGCGCCCGACGAACGGGTCCAGCATCTCGGCGAGCAGGTCGAGCCCCTTGGCCACCTGCTCCTTGTTGCTCAGTGCCACGGTCGGTCCCTCCCGGGGGTGCGGTCGGTCACGGGTGTGTGAGTGCGTCGAGGTCGAGGCCGCCCTGCTGCCCGACGGACTCCACCCGCTGGGCGGCGGCGGACAGGGGCGCCCACTCGGAGGCGAGGGCGTTGAACAGGCCGGCGTCCTCGGGGTCCTTGTGCTGGGCGAGCTCGTAGATCCGGTAGGCGAGCAGCTGCACGGACTCCAGGTCCACACGCGTCCCGGCGGCCGCCATGAGCGCCGCGGCGGCCGGCACGCCGTCGGTGGTGAGCGCGCGGGCGAGGTGGCAGGTGACCTCCCAGACGGAGATGCGGTCGTCCCGGACCGGGTCCCAGGTGCGGGGGAGCTCGGGGGGGCGCAGCAGGTGGACCTTGCCCTCGCTCGCGCGGAGCACGCCGCCGTGCTCGAGCCGCTTGACCGGGAGGTTGAGGGCGTTGCCCATGTTCTCCGCGTCCCCGTAGTCGCCGGGCTTCCAGCCGTACTGCTTGTACCAGCGCAGGCAGAACCGACTGTCCGCGTCGAGGTCCCCGTCCTGTTCGGCGAGGACCTCGTCCAGGGTCTGGTTGATCAGGGCCAGTGCGGTCTTTACCGTCATGGCGGAGCCGTCGGACTCGACGACGCGTGAGTAGCGGGAGTAGATCGCCATCCCCGGGCCGATGGTCGCCTGCGCGAGGTCGACCGGAGCGATGGCACCCTGCTGCATCTCGGCGAGGGCCCGGGGGAGCTCGTCCTTGAGGGCGGAGAGGAACCCCCGGCGGTTCGTGGCGGGAGCGGTCTCCAGGCGGGGGCGGAGAACCAGGACCACGGACGAAGCGAGTGCGTTGGTCCCTACGCTGATCATCCGGCCGGATCGCTCGGAACGCACCGGCCAGGTGGCCGTGATCGTCCAGCCGGAACGGATCATGCCTGAGAGCAAGGTGGCCCATCCGGTCGAGGCGACGCCTTCGGCCTGGAGCTCCTGCTGCTTGAAGGCGTAGTAGACCGTGATGGGCGCATCGTTACTCGCGGATTCGCGGACCTGGGCGAAGACGTTCTCGAAGCCGGTCTCAAAGAACTCGGAGGCTTCTTCGCGGCCGCCATGGCGGTACGGGTTTGCGACGAGTTCCTCCGCCTTGGGGACGAGCATCGTCGAGAACAGCGTCGGATGGACGCCACGAAGGGACCGCCGGAGCCACACATAGAAAAAGTCGGAGAGGTCTGAGTATCCAATGTTGTCGTAGTAGGGAGGGTCTGTTGATACTAGAGAGTTCGAGTAGACGCGGCTCGCCGCGTCACTTTGCACGGCCGAGGCGCGGGCCCCAGCAGGCATGGAGTTGACTCCTTCAGCAACCCATGTGACGTGCGCGTGGAAGTTGCCGACGGAACTGGACAATGGGTTGATCTCCACGAAGTCCCAAACCATGGGGATCGCGTGGCGAGCGAACGTATCGCGCACGCCTTCGATCTGTGGGATCCAAGAGCAGATCGACGATGACCAGTCAGCCAGTTTGCTCAGCGCGAAGGAGAGATAGGTGGCGACGGCGTCGGCGTATGCGGCGGCGTCGGTGCCGTGGTCGGCGAGTCGGGTGCCCTTGGGGAGGCCCGAGTTGAGGGCGTCGGCGAGTACCTTCTCGCGGGCCTCGCCGACGAGGTCGCTGAATGTGGTCAACGCCGTGAGCTGCCGATTCGTGAACAGATCCGAGAACTCGATCATCCCGAACGCTGGCGTAGAGAACCATCGAGGGTTCTGCGCCACAGCACCCACTGGGGCACCAGAGGGTCGGTCGACCTGAGCAGCCCTGGCGTGTGTGTCGTCGGGTGGCAGATAGATCCTCTGCCGGTTCCCCTCCGCCACGACAGCCATGAGCTGAGCGCCCATGCGCCCGGCGCGCCCCTCGGCCCGGACGTACTTGAGCTCGACCGCGGTCGCGCAGGCCACGCACTGTGCACCGGTCCGTCCGACGGTCCCGTCGTCGTCCTTGCCAGGCGCGCCGGCGGTCCCCTTGCCGATCCGGAAGGCAACCCGCCTGCCCGACGGTGCGTCGGCGTCGGCCACGACGTCGGGGACGACGTACGCCTCCTTGCCCTTCTTCTTGCCGAGCCACCAGGACCGCACCAGGGGCATCTCGATGCCGCACGCCGGGTTGGGGCACGTCACGGTCCGTGCCCAGATCCAGGCGATGACCGTGGCCTCGGAGCCGTCGTCGAGCTTCGCCTTCGGGTACAGGTGGCCGATCCGCTCCTGCGCCCGGTCCCGCATCCAGGCGCCGTAGCGGCGCACGTCCTCGGCCAGGCCGGTGGCCCGCGGCCACTCCCCGATGCGCTCGTCGGCCGCGCCCGGGTACACCGGCGGACGGCCGGCGAAGATCGGCGGGATCTCGATGAGCGCCTTGTTGATCAGGACGGCGACCGGGTTCAGGTCACTGGCGTGGGTCTCCAACCCGAGCCGCTGCGCCTCGAGCGGGATCGTGCCGCCGCCGGCGAACGGGTCGAGGATCGCCGGAGGGGTGCCACCGGTGGAGCTCAAGATCTCCTCGTGCGCCTGACGCAGTAGCGCCTCGTCGTTGACGTTCTCCCACACGACCAGCCGGCGGATGATCCCGTGCAGGCGCTCGCGCTCGCGCTTGACGTCCTCCTCGGTCGGGAACCGGTCGGGGTGCGAGGACGGGTCGTCGACGAGCTGGGCGAACAGCACCGCACGAGCCGTCGCGAGCGGACGTCTGGCCCACCAGAGATGCATGGTCGCCGGATGTCCCTTGCGTGGGACGGACTTCTCCCGCGCCGACTCCCGGTTGATGTCCTCCAGCGGCAGCGACACCTCGATGAGCTTGCGCACCGGGACGTCGCCCCCTGGTGCCGCGGCCGGGGAGGCCGGGTGATCCGTCGTCGTCATGCGTCCTCGTCGTCGTGGTGTGCGCAGGTCAGGTCCGTACGGCCCCGAGCGTGGCAGACGGGTCCGACACGGCCTCCGTCGGGGCCACCGTATCGGGGGTGCTGTGCGGGAGTTTTGCAGAACCCTTGCACCGCAGGGTTCTGCAAAACTCCCGGAAAACTACGGGCTGGGTGTCGTGGATGCCGATCCCTCCGTAGCGCGGTCGCGAACCGCTCGCCGTCGGGTGGAACGACTTCCCCGCGCCTCGGCCGCCGAACGTGCATATCCGAGGCAGCGGGACGCGATCGCCGCCCGGTGCACGCCCGTGAGTCTGATCAGTGTGAAGACTAGGTCAGCCTGATTGGGAACCCGTGCGTCTTTCGAGACCTGCGTGCTCTCGCGGGCGAGCGCAGTCATGCCCGCGTTGACGGTCCACTGGTTGGCGTTCCCGTAGTTCGCGTACGCAGGGTCCTGTGCCCGCCACTGCCACCGCAACACCACGCCGACGTCGCCTCCCCACGCTCGGTACGTGAGTCGTATCGGCCTGTTCATCCCGGTTCATGAGTGCGGGCCCAGGATGGCCGTGTGCGGTAGGCGGCCGCAATCAAGGCCGCGGCGGCGTGGATGTCCTCGTGCTCCCAGAACCGCAGCACCTGCCACCCGGCGTCGCGCAGGTGCGCGTCGGTCTCGCGGTCACGGGCCACGTTCCGGGCGAGCTTGGCCGCCCACCAGTCGGCGTTCGCCGTCGGGCGGGTGGCGTGCTCGGGGCAGCCGTGCCAGAAGCACCCGTCGACGAAGACTGCGATGCGTGCCCGCGTGAAGGTGACGTCCGCGCGTCGACGTGGCATGCCCGGCAGTGGGTGATCGACGCGGAAGCGCAGGCCACGGCGGTGCAGCTCGCGGCGCAGGAGCAGCTCGGGTGCGGTGTCGCGGCGGCGTTGGCGTGACATCCGCGCGGTGACGGCGGGCGACGACGGGACCGGGCCGGCCTGGACCATTCTTCGAGTATGGGCCGGCGTGGCTCGGGTGGGATGTCAGCCCGGCCGGCTACGGTGGCGACCATGGGCGCCTTCGTCATCCCCGACGTCCCGCGTGCCCGGAACCGCGCCGGCGGGCGAGCGAACCGGGGCCGGCGGGTCGGTCCTCTCACCGTGCTGGATCTCTTCGCGGGCGGCGGGGGACTCAGTGCCGGGCTGGGGGAAGCCGGCGGGTTCACCACCGTCCAGGCCGTCGAGATGGACGTTGCTGCGGCTGCGACCTATGCGCAGAACCATCCGGAGACCGAGGTCTTCCGCGGGGCGATCCAGGACTGGCTGCGCGAGGGAGACGTGCCGCAGGTGGACGTCATCGTCGGTGGGCCGCCGTGCCAAGGCTTCTCCGCCCTGGGCAAGCAGGACGCCGAGGACGAGCGCAACGGACTCTGGCACGAGTACGCCCGGACCATCGTCAAGGCGCAGCCGAAGTACTTCGTCGTCGAGAACGTGGCGGCGTTCATGCGCTCGTCGCAGTACGAACACTTCCGGCGGGAGACCTCACCGGGTGGCATGCTCGCGGACTACCGGTTCGAGGCGGACGTGCTGAACGCGGCGGACTACGGTGCGTACCAGGCGCGCAAGCGCGCGGTGCTGATAGGGCACCACAGGGACCTGCCGTTCCCGGGTTGGCCGACTCGGGAGTACGAGGGCAAGCACCGCACCGTGCGGCAGGCGTTCGCCCGGGTCGCTGCGGGGTGGGACGCGATCGACCTCCCGGGGCGCACCGTCGAGTACGACGGGGTGACGCTGCCCGGGGTGTTCCGGACTCGTGACCTCCACCTGGGCCGGAACTACACGAAGCTGTCCATCGACCGGTTCACCCACATCCCGCCCGGCGGCAACAGGTTCCACATCCCGCCCGAGCTCCTCTCGGAGTGCTGGCGCAAGCACCGGAGCGGGTCCGGCGACGTCATGGGCCGGCTCCGCTGGGACGAGCCATCGGTCACGATCCGCACCGAGTTCTTCAAGCCGGAGAAGGGCCGGTACCTCCACCCCGAGGCCAACCGGGCGATCACGCACCTCGAAGCGGCGGTGCTCCAGGGGTTCCCGCTGGACTACAAGTGGGTGGGGTCGAAGACGGCGATCGCCCGGCAGATCGGGAACGCGGTGCCGATCCCCTTGGGGAGGGCGATCGGCGAAGTGCTCGTAGGAGCGATATGAGATCCGGGCTCGCTGTCGCTGGGGAGGATCTGACGGCGACCCATCAAGGCTTGCTCGACGGCGCGTTCCGCCAGGCGTTGAACGAGCCCCAGGTGCTTGAGCACGTAGGGATCCATGACGAGCTGCTGGGCGAGCTCGGAGTCGGACGACCTTGCTGCCCGCCCGCCGGTGGCGTGCCGGTCGAGGGTGTCGCGGTCGATCGACCAGTACAGACCCAAGCACCTCCGTGTTGGCTGCGTTGGCAAAGAACTGGGTGGCCCGCACCCGGGCCTTGAACTCGGCGAGCAGCTCGTCGTGCCCGTCCGGGTCAACAACGGCTGCATCCGTGCTCGTCCGCCTGAGCTCTGACCCCGTGATCCGTAGGTGCTTTTTCGTCGCACATGCACATGGTCAGACCGTTCGACACCGTCGGGACACCAGCACCGCGACCGTTCGAGTCCTCCACTACCCCAGCGCCACCGTGACCCCGCCGGAGAACATCGAGTCGTGCAGCGTGATCGACGCCAGCTCGGCGTCGGCCGGGACGTCGAACACCACGATCCCCTCGACGGAGTTCCCGGGGTTGATCTGGTTGAGGAAGCTGTTCGAGTCGTCCAGGTATATCGCCGCGGACGAGTCCGCCGAGTGCTTCCGACCGGCGGTGTCGACCAGCTCCTGGCTCGAGCCGTCGAAGTACTGCGCCTCGTCGCCGATGTTCTCCACGGTCAGGTGGACCAGCACGTACTGCCCTTGAGCCGTCTGCCCGAACATCTCGTCACCCACCGACGGGACTCCGGTCTCCACCTCGGTCACGGTGAACTCGAACTTCCCGTCGCGGACGGCGTCGCCGACCCCGGCCGTCTCGGGCTCGCCGGCCGGCGCCTCCGCCGTGGGCTCCTCTCCACCCGCCGCATCGTCGTCCGGGCTCTCCTGCTCGGCCGACGCCGGCTCGTTGCCCTGGTCCCCAGAGGCGACCGCAGCCTCCCCGCCCCCCGACGCGACGTCGTCGGGCGCGGAACCGCCGTTGGCCACCTGTGCGATCAGGAACACGGCCACGACGGCGCCGACGACGGTCAGCACCTTGTGCCTGGCGAAGAAGTTCTTGCGTGGAGGCTCTGGAGCGGCCGGAGGACCGACCGGTACCTGCGGGTGCGGGCCCTGCGGAGCCTGTGGGTACTGGGCCTGGGGCGGTGGGTAGGCCGCCTGGTTCTGGTGGGGAACCTGCGGCGGTCCTGCTGGCACAGGCTGCTGGTGTGGGTCCTGCGGGGTCTCGGTCACGCCCGTTCTCCTCGTCGCGGGTGACGGCGCAGCTCGGCGCCGGCACGGTCGGTGGCGCCACCTCGGCGCTCGACCACGACCCTTCCGACCGGTCGGTGCCTGGCGCGTCGCCCGACCGGCTCGAGCTTCGGGTCCCGATGTCGTCTGTTCGGTGAACAGAGCCGTCCGGATGGCCGACGCCGCGTGTCGGCACCCGCCCCTAGTCTCCCGTCATGACTCCAGCCGCCGTGGCCGCCGCCGAGGCGGCCCGAC